>JBGSQO010000675.1:0-3268 GCA_041738055.1 Filomicrobium sp. | reverse complement strand
CGCGATCAGCGGCACGTTGGCGCCGTCCTCGGCCGTGGCCGTCACCGGATCGGTTGCCGTGACCGCTGGCGCATCGGCGACGGCCTGCATGACGATGTCGTGGCTGAACGAGTTGGTCTCGCTGTTGGCCACCTCGAAGCCGGCAAGCCCGTTGACGTCGAGGGTCGTGACGGCGACGCCGATGGCGCCGTTGCGGTCGGTGTGGGCCGGACCCATCTCGACCTCGAAAGTGGCGATTGTGGCGCGGATGTCCGCCTCGGCCTGCTGGCGATTGGCCAGGCTGACGCCACTGCCGTCGCCAACGATCAGGCTCGAGGTGATGGTGTAGGTCCTGAGGCCCGCGTCGAACACGACGGAAGCCGAGCCGACCGCCGTGCCGCCCGTGATGGCATAGGTCTGCGTTGCCGTATCGGCAGGCACCGTCAGTACGATCTGCGAGATCGTCTCCGTCTCGGTATTGTTGTCCTCCGTGGTCGTCGGGCCAACGACGACATCGCTGCCGTTGTCGATCAGGCGGATGCCCGTCGTGGTATTGGCGAGCGTCGCACCGAAGGCCACGGGACCCTGATCCTCGACACCGACGGAGTCGTTGGCCGGCGTGATGGCATCGGCATCCGGGCGGACGGTGACGATCACGCTCTGGGTCGCCGTGGTCGCCGTCGTCGAACCGCTAGGGGAATAGTCCACGACGACACCGCGCACCGACAGCGTGAGCGTGCCCGAGTAGTGCGTCGGCGGCTCGACCGACAGCGTGGCAATCGCCGATTCCGGGATGCGCAGGAAGCTACCGTTGATCGTGCCGACGGCAGCGCCCCCGCTCAGGAAGCGCGTGCCGACGGGATAGCTCGCCGTGGCGATTTCGATGAAGCGGCTCTCGGAGCCGTCGGTGTCGGGAGATCCCGACAACGCAAAGGCACCAAGCCCGATCTGGGTGTCCTCGGTACCGGTGGCGGGACCGGGCACCGTCAAAATCGGGGTATCGCCGACCGGCGTCACCGGGATGGTGAAGGACTGCGTTGTGGTCGCGGTCGGGACGGCGATCTCGTCGCCGGCATTGCCGGGACCGTTGTTGTTGGCCTCGGTCGGATTGCTTTCGACCGCGATGGCGGTGACCGTGATGGAGATGTCCTCGCCGTTCTGCGCGCCGGGGCGAGCGTTGAGCGAGGCCAGCGCCGTGTTGATGTCAGCCGTGGCGCCGGTGAAAACCGCCTGGCCGTTGGTCACGACCATGGTGGCGCCACCCAGCGCAAAGGTGCCGTTGACGGTCGTATCGACGGTTGTCGCCCCGACGGTGAACTGCAGGACGGGGCGGGCGCCGGTGGCCGTGGTGGGCGTCGAGTAGGTAACGGTGACCGATTGGTAGGTCTCGGAACTGTCGAGATCGTTGAGGGCGGTCGTCACGGAATAGGGAACGAAGCCCGTGTCCTCGAGAACCGCCGGCTTGGTCGCCGCACCGCGATCAACGGTCGGCGCATCGGCAACCGCCAGCACGGTGACATCGTGCGTGATGATGGTCGTGGCGGCATCGTGATCGCCAGCAATCGCCTCGGGCAGGCCAAGCGGATTGTTCTCGTCCGTCACCGCGGTCACGGTAAGCGGGAAGTTCGTGTCTCCGTCCTCGGTGACGGTCGATTGCACCTGGGCTAGAGCGGCCATGACCTGGGCAGCATTGGTGCCGGTCAGCGTGAACGTGCCGGCGTTGAAGTTCGCGGTGACGTCGCCGAGCAGCGTATAGGCCGGGTTGACGAACGCCGTGATGCCGGTCGGGAAGCCCGCGATGGTGATCGACAGCGATTGCGAGCCGTCGAGGTCGGCGAGCGTGAAGTCAGGCGTCGTGTCGGCGCCGTCGGTCGCGCTCTCGATGATGTTGGCACCGAGGTTGAACGTGCCGTTCTCGTTGACGGTCGAGCCGGAGTCGTTGGCCTCGACCGGATCGACGACCGGCGTCACTGTGACCTGGATGGGGGCCTGGACGCTCGCCACGTCGTCGGCGGTCGGTTCACCGGCCACCGTTGCTTCGGTTGCTGTTGCCACGATCTTCATGTTGAAGATGCCGGAGGCTTGCGCCGGCGGGACGAAGTACACGTTGCCGAGGTTCGCCACAGGAATGGTGTAGACGCCCGCCGACGGCGAAGCGAACGCCGCTCCGCCGAGCCCATTGGTCAGGCTGCCGCCGGTCGGAACGCCGGTGATCTGGACGGACAGGGTTTCCGACAGATCGGTGTCGCGCAGCGCAGCCGTCAGGCTGTTCAGATGAACGGGCACGTCTTCTCGCGTCGTCTCCGTGTCGCCCGTCACAGTCGGCGCATCGGCCACTGCATTGACGACGATGGTGTGGGTTGCCGTGGGGACAACGCCGGTGATCGCAATGCCAGTATCGGGATCGATGTCCTGGCGCGTGATTGCGACGCCGACGGGGATGTCGGCCGAGCCGTTGTCGGAGGCGGCATAGGTGAAGGTGGCGAGCACCTGGCGCAGCACCGTCTCCAGCGCGCGCGGGTCGGCCGGGGCATTGCCGGGATCGACGGCGAGAGTGAACGTGCCTGCCGGGCTCTCGGCCACGATGACGCCGGGCTGGTTGGTCCACGTCACCGTGCCTGTCGGCAGGCCGGACAGCACGATCTGGCTGATGCCCTCCGAGCGATCGGCTGCATCGAACGTCGCCGTATCTCCGGAGCGGACGAGGCCCGAGTTGATCGCCGCGCCGAACACGACGCTGCCGGGGATGTTGGTGATGAACGGCGCGGAGCCGTCCGAGGTTGACGGCGCCTCGTCCTCGTCCTCGTTGACGAGGCTAGAGGTCGGGGGAAGCGTGACGGTATCGAATGCCGGTGTCACAGTGACGTCGACCGTCGCCGTCGTCGATGGCAGGGCGGCCGTGCGTCCACCAGCACCCGACAGGTTCTGCTCGTAATTGTAGGCCTGGACGGTGAGTTGGAAGTCCTCGGCGCTGTCCTGCGGCGCGCGCACCTGCAGGTCGTTGGCGAGGAAGCTCTGCAGCGCAACCGTGGTCGCGTAGCTCGCCACCGTCTGGTCGAAAGTCCAGCCGCTGGCAGTCGCCGTCGCGGTCACGCCGGCCGGGAGATCAAGCGGGTCCCAGCTGATCGTAGCGCCCGTCGGCAGACCGGTGATCTCGACCTTGTCGAGGATTTCCGAGCCGTCGGTGTCGCCGAGCGTGATGGTGATCGGCAGCGCGAAGTTGGTGTCTTCGACGCCGGTCGCCGCGCCCGAAATCGCCGGCTCGTCGCCGGCCGCATCCGCCGTCACG
>JBGSQO010000669.1:0-6193 GCA_041738055.1 Filomicrobium sp. | reverse complement strand
GTCACTCGCATCGCCTCCCTTGAGGTCGGCAAGGCGCGCGAGCGGCAGTCCGGCGATGTCGGGCGTGACGTCGAACACCGAGATGGCGCCGTCTTCGATGGCCGCGACCCGCGTCGGCCCGGTCGTCGTCAGTTCGTCCATGCCGTCAGAGCCGTGCACGACCCAGGCGCGCTCCGAGCCGAGCTTCAGGAGCGTCTCGGCGATGGGTTCTACCAGGGCGATATCGTAGACGCCGACGATCTGGCGGTTGACGCCGGCGGGATTGCAGATCGGGCCGAGTACGTTGAACAAGGTGCGGATCTTGAGGTCGGCGCGCGCTGGGGCCCACAGCTTCATTGCCGGGTGGTGCATGGGCGCCCACATGAAGCCGATCCCGGCTGTTGCGATGGCGTCTGCAACTTGGGCCGGACCGATATCGACCTTGACGCCGAGCGCCGTCAGAACGTCGGAGGCGCCGGATTTGGAGGAGACGGAGCGGTTGCCGTGCTTGGCGATGGTGAGGCCGCAGCCGGCCGCCACGATGCTGGCGGCCGTCGAGATGTTGAACGTGCCGTGGCTGTCGCCGCCTGTTCCCACGATATCGACGGCACCAGGGGGAGCCTTCACGCTCAGCATGCGCGCGCGTAGCGCCCGGGCGGCACCCGTGATTTCGGGGATGGTCTCGCCGCGCACCCGCAGCGCCATCAGGACGGCCCCGCGCTGCACGTCGGTTGCGGTCTCCGACATCAGCAGGTCGAGGGCAGCCTCGATCTCGGCTTCGCTGAATGGCTTGCCGGACGCCGCCATGGTCATCAGCTGCGGCAGGGTCATCGAGCCGGTCGAGGAAAGCGTCATGGTCGTGGCCTTCTCAAGCTAGCGCCTTGGCAGATGGACGCTTGCTCGCTGCCATGCGCTTGGGCGTGAATCCGGCAAGCTCCAGGAAATTGGCCAGGATGGCGTGCCCGTGCTCGGAGGCGATGCTCTCGGGGTGGAACTGCACGCCGTAGACCGGGTGCTCCTTGTGCTCAAGTGCCATGATCAGGCCGTCCTCGGTCTCGGCCGTCACCTTGAGGCACTTAGGCAAGCTCTTCCGCTCGACGATCAGCGAGTGGTAGCGCGTGACCTCGAACGTCTTCGGCAGTCCTTTGAACAGGCCCTTGCCGGTATGCTTGATCGTCGACAGCTTGCCGTGCATCGGCTCGGGCGCGCGGATCACCTTGCCGCCGTAGGCCTGACCGATCGACTGATGCCCGAGGCAGACGCCGAGGAGCGGCACCTTGCCCGCGGTCGCCGTGATCAGTTCCAGACAAATCCCGGCTTCGTTGGGCGTGCAGGGCCCCGGCGACAGCACGATGGCTTTGGGACCCATGGCGAGCGCTTCGGCCGCCGATAGATGATCGTTGCGGCGGACGATGCTCTCGACGCCCAACTCGCCGATGTAGTGGACGAGATTGTAGGTGAAGCTGTCATAGTTATCGATGAGGAGGAGCATGGGGCGAGCGCTTTCAGGATGGGGCGAACCTCTACTTAGGGCGGATCGGCGGCCGGGCTCAAGGTATGTCTTTTGCTTGCGCCTTCCGTAGACTCTTGGCTGCGCCTTCCGACGACTCTTTTCTTGCGCCTTCCGACACTCGTTCCGAGCGCCGGCTGGAAGGCGCGGGGATTCTGGTTTGCGCCTTGCGACTTCCCTCCGGGGAGCCGGCCGCAAGGCGCGTTAGACCAGATCGCGGGGGCCGAGGAAGGCTTCGAGCGTGCCGGCGCCCGGCTTGAGGTTAGCCCACGACTTGCCCGGAAAGGTCAGGACGGCCAGCCCGGCTGTGGGAAACTTCTGGGCGAGCCGCTTGATGGCATCTGGGTCGCCGCCACCGGTCAGCGCCAGCGCCAGCAGATGCAGGCCCGGATTGTGGCCGACGACCATCACGGTGGCCGTCTCGCTTTTCAACTTGTGCAGACGCTCCAGAATGTCGGTCGGGGCGGCCAGATACAACTCGGCCTCGTAGCGGACGGGGGGCGCAGGCAAGCCGAGTTCCGGCAGCACGAGCGCTACGGTCGCATGGGTGCGTACCGAGTCGGAGGATAGGATCAGGTTCGGGACGTGATGCGCCGCCGCGATATGTTGGCCCATGCGCGGGGCGGCGTTGGCGCCACGCTTGGCGAGCGGGCGTTCGTGGTCGTCGATGGCCGGGTCGTCCCAGCTGGATTTGGCATGGCGCAGGAGCAGAAGTTTCAGCATCACCCTACATTCGGCACGGACGGGGTCGCGTCAAGGGGCTGGCGCGGCTGCGGTGATAGGCGACCGAGCGAAATCAGCGCGCGAAGGGAGAGCGGGTGATGGATGTCCTGGGCGTCGAGATCTCCGAGCTGAGCTTTCTGGGCGGGCTCGTGCTGGGGCTCGCCAGCGCGTTGCATTGCGCGGCCATGTGCGGGGGTATCGCAACCTCCATCGCGCTGCTGTTCCAGCCGAAGACGGCGGGTGAGCGGGTGCGTATTCTGCTCGGCGCGCAGGCTGGAAAGCTCGTCGCGTATGCGCTGGCGGGCGGACTGCTCGGCGCGTTCGGCTCGGAGCTTTACACGCTGATGGACCGGGCGGTCGCCTACCGGTTGCTGCAGTGGGCCGGAGCCGTGGCGCTCGTCGCGGTCGGACTGTTGCATGCGGGGCTTTTGCCCGCGCCGGTTCTGCTGGACCGCGCGGTAGTGCGGATGTCGGCTTGGTTTGCCCGTGTCTTAGCGCCACTGCAGGGCAGTTTTGCCGGGCCGTTCGTGTGCGGCCTCACGTGGGGAATCGTGCCCTGTCCGATGGTCTATGCGGCGCTGTTCACGGCCATGCTGACCGGCTCGGCGTTGGGCGGCATCGTGGTCATGGCGGGCTTCGGGCTTGGGACCATTCCCGCGGTCACGGCTACAGCAATGGGATTGGGCGGGCTGGTGCGGCTCGAATCCAAAGGCATAGCGCGCGTCGCAATCGGCCTGCTGATCGCCGCGCTGGGCGCTTCGACCGTCATCCCGGGTTCGCCGACGGAAGCGCTGTTTTGTGCGCCGGAAATGAGAAGTGAGTAGGGAGTAAGGGGTAGGGAGTGGTGCAAACGTGCCGCGCCACTACTCCCCACTCCCAATCTCCCCACCTTCACCCTCACCTGTTCAGCGCGATCACCAGAGCGCGCGGGTTGCCGCCGTTATCGGCGATGAACTTCTCGAACAGGCGCTTCAATTGCTCGCGGCCCCAGAAGCCGGCTACGCTGACGTCGCCGATCTTGTAACTGCCGCCGCGACGGATCAGCCACCAGCGCACGTCGTAGGTGCCGCCGTCGCGCAGTGAAACGACCGTATCGACGTAGACGCCGGTCTTGGTCTCCTCGGTCTGGCCGACGACGACCATCTTAGCGACGGGGTACTGCGGGGCGTTCTGCGCGGAATAGCGCGCAATCCAGCCGATCATGCCGCTGTAGTAGGGGTCGCGGTCGGCGGTCGACAGCGATTGGGCGTAGGAGCCGAGCGAATAAAGCCCGATCGACGGGAGGTCGGCATGCTTGCGAAACACCTGATGGAAGGCGTCCGCGGTGCCTGAACGGGCGGCAGTCATCAACTCGTTGGCGACGCCCTGCATGTACCGCGCGGGCTGTTCGGCGTGGGCCGACATCGGTCCGGCCAGTCCGACCACCAGACTGAACAGGCCCGCAAGCAGCGCGGCCAACGTCAGGCCGCGACCGCTACGGCTGGTCCCGACGCGTGGGAAAGTGCCGGCTCTGCTCATCGTCTGCTCCGTGGCCTCGAGGATGTCGAACGGCTCGGTCCACTCCGCCGAGGGGGCCAGGCCGAGTTGAGACTACACGGAGGATGCGCAACACGCATCGCCAAAAAAGCGGCCAATCCCCGCGGCGCCCAGCTTCCCGGCTAGCGGCGATAGATGGCGAGGTGAAGGCAGATCGGGCTTGATGCTTCAGGCGGCCTTGGGAGTGGTGGGAGCAGCCAGTGCCAGCTGCACCTTCGGAAGGTGCAGGGTCGGCAGCATCAGCAGGCGGGGCAGGCGCGGCAGGAAGACGCCGCCGCTGGCATAAAGGCTGCGGGCCGGCAGTTCGGGCAGGCCGAGGAGGTGCGCGGTCCGCTCGGTCTCGGTCTTGCCGATGCGATCGGCCATGGCGATCAGCACCGAACGAGCCGGATCGGGGTGGACGAGGACCAGTTCGTGGCGGGTGCCCGACACGCTCGTGCGGACGTGATGGGCAAGGCCGAGGTAATTCGCCAGCTTGGTCTTGGACGTCGAATGGCCGAGGAAGTTCGCGTCCACGATCTCGATCTCGTGGGCGTCGACCGTGACGATGCGCCGCTGGCCGATATGGCGGAGCGCACGGCGGGCTGGAATGCCGAACAGGCCCGCCCACAGCAAGAGCCCGAACGTGACCTGAACCAGCGACACCGGCCTGAGAGCCGCAGCGTCCCGCGTCGCGGGTTCGGCGACCGCGGCAACCGCCAGCCCGATGCAGGGCACCAGGACGAGCAGGATCGCCGGGACGGCAATCGCCAGCATCACCGCTGCATTGAGCGTCGAGCCCTTTTGCTCGTTGCGGATCGGCAGGCTCGTGGGAAGAGCCGTGGGCGTCAGGGTCTGGATCGAGGCAATGCGCATGGGGAAGCTCTTTGATGGCGGGACCGAAGCTCCCGGCACTGTAGGCAAGGACGGTTAATCGCTGGCTAAGCATAAGTGTTTGCCGCGAAATACCTGCGCTCGTGGTGCGTCATGGCGGCCTCGGAGAGCCGCGCGTGTCCGTGACATCTACAGGCCCGGTCTGGCTGGTTTCCACTTGACACATAAAGATATGTTTATATCTATGCGATCCATGAACGACCTGACCCCACTCCCGCTCATGTCGCCGGCGCTCGCCATGCCGGCTGATGCGCTCGTGACCGCCCTCAAGGCGGCTGCCGAGCCGACGCGGCTGCGCATTCTCCTGTTGCTGCGCGGTGGCGAGTTGACGGTCAAGGACCTGACGCTGATCCTGGGTCAGAGCCAGCCGCGGCTCAGCCGTCACTTGAAGCTGTTGGCGGAAGCGGGCCTCGTCGAGCGTTTCCGCGAGGGTAGCTGGGTTTATTTCCATCTGTCGGAGCGCACCGAGGGCGGCCGGCTCGCGCAGACGCTGCTGGCAGTGGCGGATGCGGGCGATCCGCGCGTCGTGCGCGACCGTGAACGGGCGGAGGCTCTGAAGCGCGAGCGTGAGCAGAGTGCCCAGCGCTACTTCGATGCGCACGCCGGCGAGTGGGACGGCCTCAGGTCGCTGCACGTGTCCGAGAGCGAAGTCGAAGCCGCGGTCACGGACCTGCTGGGCAACGGCCCGCATGGTCTGCTGGTCGATCTGGGAACCGGCACCGGCCGCATGCTGGAACTGTTCGCGGGCCGGTTCGAGCGGGCGCTCGGGCTCGACCTGAACCAGGCGATGCTGGCCTATGCCCGCTCGCGGGTCGACAGGCTGGGTTTGACGAATGTGCAGGTGCGGCACGGCAATCTTTATGATCTGTCCGTCGCCGATGCCGAGGCCGACGTCGTCGTGATGCATCAGGTGCTGCACTACCTGTCCGAGCCGCAGGCCGCCATCGCCGAAGCGGGACGGGTGCTGCGGCCAGGGGGGCGCCTACTGATCGTCGACTTCGCGCCCCATGACCTGGAGTTCCTGCGCGAGGCGCACGCCCACGAGCGGTTGGGGTTTGGGACGGAGACGATTCTGCAGTGGCTGACAGATGCCGGGCTGACCTTGACCGAGACGCGGGATTTGGCGGGGGTTGGGGACAGCGGCGCGGCGCGGCTCACCGTCTCGCTCTGGCTTGCCGCGAAACCTGCCGCTGGTCCGAGACATTCTGACGTGTTCGGTCGCGCCGAGTGAGCAGCGGCCCTTTGCTAAAGGAGAGGACGATGATGGAACGCAAAAGCAGGCTGTTGGGGTCGGGAGAGATCGATGTCTCGTTCGAGTTCTTTCCGCCCAAGTCGGAGAAGATGGAAGAGGCCCTGTGGGGCGCTATCCGCCGTCTCGAGCCGCTGCGTCCCGAGTTTGTGTCGGTCACTTACGGTGCGGGCGGGTCGACGCGTGAGCGCACCCACACCACGGTTGCGCGCATCGTCAGGGAGACGGGCCTCAAGGCAGCTGCGCACCTGACTTGTGTCGATGCAACCCGCGAGGAGGTTGACGAGGTGGCGCGTGCCTACTGGGCGGCGGGCGTCCGCCAC
>JBGSQO010000632.1:0-5145 GCA_041738055.1 Filomicrobium sp. | reverse complement strand
CCGCCGCGGCATGACTTTGTCGGAATGCTGACGCTTAACGTCGTGGGAAATGGCAGCGCGGCAGTCTTTCGCCGTCGACGAGATCCATGCCGATTGCTTCGCCCTCCCCGTCGCGGGCGAGCCGCGCGGCGATCTCAGGGTCGGTGTAGTCGATGCCTGTCGTGACGAGCCCGATGGCCGTCCCGCCAGGATCGAGGCCGGTCGGCACCTTCGGATCGGCAGCGAGTGCAGGCAGCGATACGATCAGAGTCAGCGCCGCCAGAGCGACGGTCGTGCAGCCTTGCTTCATCAATCATTCCAACCCGAAGGAGTTCCAAGCACCCGCACCCTAGAGCGCCGTCCGACAACTCGTTCCTCCGATCCCGACTTGGGGGGCCGGAAGGCAGGGTTGGCCGTTCAATCCTGATCGCCGGACGTGCCGCGCGCACTGTCGCTGCGCGGCTGGGACCGGACCGACAGCGGCTCGCCCCGCGGGCGCTCCCTGACGACGAAGATCGGCTCCTCGCTATATGCGTTCGCACCGTTTGCCGCCGCGCGTTCGCACTGGCGCGTCAACAGGTCGTCCTCGATGCGATGCTCGTCAATGAATGCGCGGACCAGCAGCACCAGCCGATCGGGCATCGGTACGGCCTCGACCCGGTCGAAGCCCAGTTCGCCGTGGGCCTGCGCCTCGAACGGCGATGCTGTCACGAGGTGAACATCGACGGGGGGCGCGCCGGCCGCCGTCTCCTCGCGCATCACGATGTAGACCGAGGGTTCGCCGTTGGCGAGATTGACCCGGTAGGCCATCGTCTCCTTGCGACAGAGCTGCAGGGGCAGGGTGGCTGTGTGGAAATGAACCGACTTGGCCGTGCGGCTCAACTCTCGCCAGTTGCCGGCTATTGGTGGGGCATCCAGCTGCACGCGCAGCGGGCGCCAGCGGTACGTCTGCCATGGATGCTCGATGCGCTCGCGCGCGACGATCACACCCAGAGGTATTGTGACGGCGTGACCCATGACGCAGACAGCTCCCTCCCCCAAGTCGTACAGCTAAAGTATATAGTCGACTTTGGGCGTTGGGCAATTGCGTTCTGGGGCCAAGGTCTCGAACAGCTGTTTCTCGATCGTGTTCTGGTTCCTCCATCGGCTTCCATCTCAGCACGAAGCGACGTGGGAGGACCGGGTGTGTCTGCTGCCAGGAGATGAACGGCCACGACGACGACTGGAGCCCTGCGAAGCGGTGCGGACGAGGTACGCCACACCGAGGAGGCCGACAAGAGCCGCAGGCAACAGCGGACTCGCGGGATTGCGGCGGCCGATCTCGGATACGGTACGGGCTTGCGAGACTTGGCCATCCTGCGCCATCTCCTCGTCGATGAGGCGGACGACACGGGTGCGAGGACGGGGCTGCGTGCCGATTGTGTCGTTCGGCCCAATCATCCTGGTGCGTGGCGGGCTGTCTGCTTCGGCGGCTGGCCGCCGGTCGAGGGCGGGGACGGTTGCAGCCATTCGCGGAGCCATCAACGCGACAAGTCCCAGCACCACGGCGACGGCCCACGGGCTGGCCAGGGCCCGGCCGCAGGTCGCCACTGGCGTCATTAGCTTCGACATGGCCTCGCTCCGT
This sequence comes from Filomicrobium sp., assembly GCA_041738055.1. Lineage (GTDB taxonomy): Bacteria > Pseudomonadota > Alphaproteobacteria > Rhizobiales > Hyphomicrobiaceae > Filomicrobium. The sequence goes on along the minus strand of JBGSQO010000632.1, from coordinate 3,542 downwards.
TCTGTGGCCATCCGCGGTGCGCCCGCTGTGGAAATCCCGGCGGCGGACGCGTCTGGGCATCGATTGATGCGCTCAGGCACCTTCAGCATGCAGCAAGTTAAATGCCAGGAGGCGTGGCGCTGACCCGACGGTGCCGTGGTCTGTCGGGCCGCGGCCTGCCTTGGGTCAACTCGGAGACGCAGATTGGTGAACAAGCCCGGAGTCGTGATCTCGCAGCGCACAAGACCAGACCAGCGCAGGCAGTGGATCTACTGTCTCAGCCGCGACGTTCTGGAAATTTGACCGCTTTTTTGCATGTTATTGCAATTTTTGCTCGCTGCGAGTGCGAAGATTGCATCGCTTGCGCCTTGAGGACACAGCGCTATGTTCTCCTGGAAACAGCTTTCGGACCCGCGGCGCGTGGGCGAGCGCTGATTGTGCAAGCCCGCGCCGATGATGGACCACCCCCGCCCATGCACCAACCGCAGCAGCTTCTCCCAACGGGCACACACGGCGCAGACGGGCTTGTCGACCCGTTCGGCCGGCATGTCAGCTACCTGCGCGTCTCGGTGACGGACCGTTGCGACTTCCGCTGCGTCTACTGCATGTCGGAGCATATGACGTTCCTGCCCAAGCGCGACTTGCTTACGCTGGAGGAACTCGACCGGCTGTGCTCGGCATTCGTCGCGCGTGGCGTCAAGAAACTGCGGATTACCGGCGGCGAGCCGCTCGTCCGGCGCAATATCCTGTGGCTGTTCAAGGCCCTGTCGCGGCATCTCGACAGTGGCGCGCTGGAGGAGCTGACGGTTACGACGAACGGCAGTCAGCTCGCCAAGTGCGCGGCCGACCTCTATGCCTGCGGCGTGCGCCGTATCAACGTCTCGATCGATACGCTCGATCCGGTCAAGTTCAAGGCGATCACCCGCTGGGGGGAGCTGTCGACCGTCCTCGACGGGCTCGCGGCTGCCGAGCGGGCGGGCCTCAAGGTCAAGATCAACGCGGTGGCGCTGAAGGGCGTCAACGAGGACGAGATCGAGGACATGATCGGCTTCGCGCACGGCCGCGGTATGGACCTCACCCTGATCGAGACCATGCCGCTGGGCGAGATCGACGGCGACCGCACCGACCAGTATCTGCCGCTGTCGCTCGTGCGCGCCCGGCTCATGGATCGCTTCACGCTGAGCGACATCGCCTACAAGACCGGGGGGCCGGCGCGCTACGTGGAGGTGAAGGAGACCGGCGGACGGCTCGGGTTCATCACGCCGCTGACGCACAACTTCTGCGAGAGCTGCAATCGTGTCCGGCTGACCTGTACGGGCACGCTCTATATGTGCCTCGGCCAGGAGGATGCCGCCGACCTCAGGGCGCCGCTGAGGGCAAGCCCCGATGATGCGGCCCTGATGAGAGCTATCGACGAGGCGATCTCGCGAAAGCCCAAGGGCCACGACTTCGTCATCGACCGGCGCCGGCAGGCCCCCGCCGTCGCCCGTCATATGAGTGTGACGGGCGGCTGAGCATCAGGCCTTCGCCCGCACCATTGCGCGCACATCGTCGAGGCTGAACGGCTTCAAGATGCGGCCGATGGCGTCGCCGAGTTCGCGGGCCGCCCGCTGCAGTTCGCCGTCGTGGGCCGACATCAGGATCAGCGGTAGCCCTGGGCGAGCGGCCTGCAAACGCGATCCGAGCGTGATCCCATCAAGCCCCGGCATATCGATATCGGCGACCACCAGATCGACCGCATCCGGGTCGGCCGCAACCGCCTCGAAGGCGGACAGGCCGTTGTCGAAGGCCTGAACCGCGTGGCCGTCTGCCGCCAACGTCCGGCTCAGCACGTCGAGCGAGGCCGCGTCGTCGTCGGCCAATAGAATGCGCATCAGTCAGCCCCCCTAGATCGAAATAGTAGCGTCAGTTCATTGCGTCACGAGGCGGCCGACGAACGGCAGCTCGCGGAAACGATGAGCCAGATCCATGCCGTAGCCGACCACGAACATGTCCGGACAGGTGAAGGCCTTGAGGTCGGCCTCCAGCTGGATGGCGCGCGGAATCTGCTTTTCCAAGAGCACGCAGGTTCGGATGGAGCGGGCGCCGCGGGCCGACAGCAGGTCCTTGGCATAGGCGAGCGTGCGACCGCTGTCCAAGACGTCGTCGACGAGCAGAACGTGACGGTCGCCGACGTCGAGTTCGATATCGCGCAGGATGTCGACTGTGCCGGTCGAGACCATGCTGCGGCGATAGCTCGACAACGTGATGAAGTCGACCTCCGGCGTGACGTGCACGGCATGCAGCGCCCGGATCAGGTCGGCGGCGAACACGAAGCTGCCCTTCAGGACGGCCACGACGATGAGGTTGCCCAGCGACAGGTCGGCGATCTCGCGGGCGAGTGCTGCCAAGCGAGCCCTGATCTCGGCCTCGGTGAACAAAACCTCCAGCCGGCTGCCGTCGCCGGCCAGCTCGATTGCACGCTCCTGCATGGCTTCACGTTCCATTGCTCTGTGTTTGCGCCTTCCGAGGACTCTTTGCTGGCGCCTTCCGACTCTCGTTCCGAGAGCCGGCCGGAAGGCGCAGCCTGAGCCAGGAAGGCGCGGTCAGGTCGGCGGTGAGATCCAACCTCATTCGGCCGGTTCGCATGGCTAGATATCGGCTGTTTGCGGCAATCGTGCAATCGGCAAGCCACGTCGATCCGCAGCTGTCATGGCCTGTGCATAGCCGGCGCGCCGACGTACACCCCACGACAGCGCCACATTCCTCGCCGATTGATCCCTCGGCGGCCTTGCCGCATATATGCTCCGCCCGACGATCAGGCTCTCCGCCACCGCCTGCAGGCCCCGTCTGGGCCAGTACGCCGCCCCGGAGCCGCCCACAACCGACAGACAGATGCCGTGATCCGACTGACGAACCTGGGCCTGGCCTACGACAGAGGACCGGAAATCCTCACGAACGTCTCGTTCCACCTGGAGCCGGGCTCGTTCCACTTCCTGACCGGCCCCTCGGGCTCGGGCAAGACATCGCTGTTGCGCCTGATGTTCATGTCGCTGCATCCGACCAGCGGGCGCATCCAGCTGTTCAATCAGGACGTCAGCGTGGTCAACACCAAGCGGCGGGCGCAACTGCGGCGCCGCATCGGCATCGTGTTCCAGGATTTCCGGCTGCTCGATCACCTGACGACCTGGGAGAATGTGGCGCTGCCCTTGCGGGTCGTCGGCAAAAAGGTCGATGATTACCGCGAGGACGTCACCGACCTCCTGCAATGGGTCGGCCTCGGCGATCGCATGCACGCCTACCCGTCTGTACTGTCGGGCGGCGAGAAGCAGCGCGCCGCCATCGCCCGGGCCGTCATCGGCAAGCCGGAACTGCTGCTCGCCGACGAGCCGACCGGTAACGTCGACCCGCAGATGGCCCGCCGGCTGCTACGGCTGTTCGTCGAGCTGAACCGGCTCGGCACATCGGTCGTCATCGCCACCCACGACCATCAGCTCATGCGCCAGTACAAGGCGCCCAGACTGGAGTTGCACAGCGGCCATGTCCGGATCGTTTAACTCCGACAACCCGACCGGGCGGCCGAT
>JBGSQO010000716.1:0-5278 GCA_041738055.1 Filomicrobium sp. | reverse complement strand
GCGCCCCCGGACCCCGCGCAGGGGATCACCCCGTTTGCTCCACTTGGGTGACGGACGTACCCCATACTCCACGTGATGGTTCCAAGGGCTAAGACCTAGGGTAGGGGGTCGAGGGGGCAAAGCCCCCTGTCTTCACGGCAGCGTGCTGCAACCTGAAGAACTCGTAACTACCCCTCGGCGTCCCGGCCGGCTAAGCAGGACTGCTGTATGACGCATGCGCGACACGTCCCCGCGCAGGAGACATGCGCAGCATCGCTGGTTTCGAGCCTGAAGGGAGCCCATGAGCCTGATCCGCCCGCTGTCCCTGCTGTCGGCCTGCCTCGCCGCTGGGGTCTTCCTCGCCCAGCCGCTGACTGCAGAGCCGGTCCGCCACCATGCGCTGTCGCTGGTCGACAAGCCCGCCTACGGTCCAGACTTCACGCACTTCGACTGGGTCAATCCGGATGCGCCCAAGGGCGGCATCCTGCGGATGTCGGATCTCGGCTCGTTCGATACGCTGAACCCCTTCACCATCAAGGGCGAGTCCGCCAGCGGCCTCAGCCTGATCTACGATACGCTGATGACGACGAGCCTCGATGAGCCTTCGACCGAGTATGGGCTTGTCGCCGAATGGGTCAGCTTCCCCGAAAATCTGTCCTCGGCGACGTTCAAGATCCGCGACGGCGCGCGCTTCCACGACGGCGAACCGATCAAGCCGGAGGACGTGATCTTCAGCCTGGAAGCCCTGAAGAAGGCCCACCCGTTCTATGCCGGCTACTTCAAGAACGTGATCGCGGTGGAAAAGACGGCGGACCGCGAAGTCACCTTCCGCTTCGACATGAAGGGCAACCGCGAACTGCCACAGATCCTGGGTGGGCTCAGCGTGCTGCCCAAGCACTTCTGGGAGGGCAAGGGCGCCAACGGCGAGCCGCGTGACGTCACCAAGACGACGATGGAGATCCCGCTGGGGTCCGGTCCTTATCGCATCAAGTCCTTCGATGCCGGCCGGTCCATCAGCTACGAGCGGGTCGCCGACTACTGGGCAAAGGATCTGGCGGTTAGCAAGGGCCAGAACAACATCGGCGAGATCCGCTACCTCTACTTCCGCGACCGGGTTCCCGCGTTCGAGGCCTTCAAGTCGGGTCAGCTCGACTTCTGGCAGGAGACGAGCGCCAACGCCTGGGCGACCCAGTACACGATCGACCCCGTCAAGGACGGGCGGATGACCAAGGAAGCGTTGGCGCAGAAGCGCGTGGCGCCGATGCAGGCGTTCGCTTTCAACACCCGCCGCCCGCAGTTCGCCGATCCGCGCGTCAGGCAGGCGTTCGGGCTGGCGTTCAACTTCGAGGAAGCCAACCGCTCGCTGTTCTACGGCATGTATGTCCGTACCACGAGCTACTTCGACAACTCGGAGTTGAAGGCGACGGGACTGCCGCAGGGCCGCGAGCTCGAGTTGCTGGAAGCTGTTCGCGACAAGGTGCCGGCGGAGGTGTTCAGCAAGGAGCCGGTGACGCCATCGGTGCCGGATGCCAATGCCCACCGCACCAACATGCGCGAAGCCCTGAAGTTGTTGTCGGAGGCCGGCTGGAAGCTCGACGGGGGCCGGCTCCTGAATGCCAAGGGCGAGCAGATGAAGGCCGAGTACCTGCTCGTCAGCCCCGACTTCGAGCGCATCGTGCTGCCTTACGTGACCGATCTCAAGAAACTCGGCGTCGATGCCAGCATCCGCGTCGTCGATTCGAGCCAGTATTCGCGGCGGATCGAGGCATTCGATTTCGACATCATGGTCGCGAGCTTCCCGCAGTCGCATTCCCCCGGTAACGAGCAGCGCGACTTCTTCGGCTCGGCTGCCGCTGATAAAAACGGTTCGCGCAACGTCATCGGGATCAAGAACCCGGCCATCGACCATCTGATCGAGGAACTGGTGAAGGCCAAGGACCGCGCCGAGGTGGTGGCCGCGACCCGGGCACTCGACCGCGTGCTGCTGTGGAACCATTACCTCGTGCCGCAGTGGCACTATCCGTTCGATCGCGTGGCGGCCTGGGATATCTTCGGGCGGCCGAAGAAACTGCCGTCGCAGTCACCGGCGTCCTTCCAGGTCTGGTGGGTGGACTCGGCCAAGGCCGAGGCGCTAGCCTCCAAGAGGGGCATGTGACGCGCTTGGGCGGTCTGAAGTGCCAGCTGCTCGGTTTGGCCATGAGAATTCCGCTCCTGGCGCTGGTCCCCCTGATGCTCGCGCTCGCCCCGTCAGGTTTGCGCGCGGAGCCGGTGGCGAGCCATGGCCTGTCGGCCTTCGACAAGCTCAAATACCCGCCGGGGTTCGCGCATTTCGACTACGTGAACCCCGACGCGCCCAAGGGCGGCACGCTGTCGATGATCGGCGACGGCGGGCGCGTCACCTTCGACAGCTTCAACGGGTTCATCCTGAAGGGCGACGCGGCGCAGGGGCTGGACTATCTGTTCGATACACTCATGGTCCGCGCCCACGACGAGCCGGATGCGGTCTACGGCCTCGTTGCCGAGAGCGCGATTGTTGCCGCGGACCGTCTTTCCGTGACGTTCAAGCTGCGGGCAGCCGCCCGGTTCGCCGATGGTTCGCCGCTGACCGCCGACGACGTTGCCTTCTCGTTCACCGCGTTGAAGGACAAGGGGCATCCGAGCTATCGCATCGCGCTGCGCGATGTTGTGTCCGCCGAGGCGGTCGATGCCCTGACGGTGCGCTACACGTTCAAGGGCGATCTCATCCGCGACCTGCCGATGACGGTCGCCGGGCTGCCGATCTTCTCCAAGGCCTGGTACGCGACGCGCCCCTTCGAAGAGACGAGCCTGGAGCCACCGCTCGGTTCGGGACCCTACAGGATCGGGGACTTCAAGCCGGGCACGTTCGTCGCCTATCACCGCCGGCCGGATTACTGGGCAAAAGACCTGCCCGTCGTGCGCGGGCAGTACAACTTCGACATGCTGCGGTATGAGTATTACCGCGATCGCACCGCGGAGTTGGAGAATCTCAAGAACGGCACGTTCGACCTGCGCGAGGAGTTCACCTCCGTCGACTGGGCGACCGCCTACAACATCCAGGCGGTCAAGGACGGTCGCCTGAAGCGCATGACGCTGCCCGACGACCGGCCGTCCGGCGCGCAGGGGTTCTTCATCAACACGCGCAAGGACAAGTTCAAGGACGCCCGCGTCAGGAAGGCGCTCGACCACGCCTTCGACTTCGAGTGGACCAACGACAACCTGTTCTACAAGCTCTACCAGCGCACCGAGAGCTTCTTCCAGAACTCCGACATGAAGGCCGAGGGCAAGCCATCCGCTGACGAGTTGGCGTTGCTGGAGCCGCTCCGCGACAAGCTCGATCCGGCGGTGTTCGGCGAGGTCTACCTGCCGCCGAAGAGCAGCGGGGCGGGCTCGGACCGCAAGCTGCTGCGCGAGGCCGACCGCCTGCTCAACGAGGCCGGCTGGCGGCTGGACACGGGCCGTCGCGTGAACGCCAAGGGCGAGCACCTAGCCATCGAGTTCCTGCTGTTTGCCGAGAGCTTCGTGCGGATCATCGGCCCCTATACCGAGAACCTGAAGCGGCTGGGCATTGATGCCACCATCCGACTCGTCGATCCGGCGCAATATGAGCGGCGGGTCAAGTCCTTCGACTTCGACCTGACGACGCAGCGTTACGTGATGCGGCTGACGCCTGGGCCTGAAATGCAGAGCTATTGGGGCTCGGAGGCCGCCAAGACCGACGGCTCGCAGAACCTGGCCGGCATCGCCGATCCGGTCGTCGATCAGCTGATCGCTGCGGCCATGGCGGCCAAGTCGCGGGCCGAACTCGTCACGGCGACGCGGGCGCTCGACCGGGTGTTGCGCGCCGGGCACTACTGGGTGCCGCACTGGTCCAAGGCGTCGCACCACATGGCGTTCTGGGACAAGTTCTCCTGGCCGGCCGTGAAGCCCCGCTACGATCGCGGCGTTATCGAGACTTGGTGGTATGACGAGGCGAAAGCTGCCAAGCTCGCGGCGAGATAGTCACGCCTTACTCCTCTCTTCCTTCCCGTCTAGGACAGGAGCAAGAGCCCAAATCGGACGACCTCATGGCCGCATACCTCCTGAAACGTCTCATCCTCATCCTGCCCACGCTGTTCGGCATCATGCTGGTCAGCTTCACCGTCATCCAGTTCGCCCCCGGCGGGCCGGTCGAGCGGGTGATCGCGCAACTGACCGGGTCCGACGTCTCGATGTCCTCGCGCATCTCCGGGCCGTCGGGAGATGGGCTCGGCGGCGGCGCACAATCGCAGATGGGGCAGGGCTCGGCCGATGCCATGGCGTCCAAGTACCGCGGTGCCCAAGGCCTCGACCCGGAATTCATCAAGAGCCTGGAAAAGCAGTTCGGCTTCGATAAGCCCGCGCACGAGCGCTTCCTCCTGATGATGTGGAACTATCTCACCTTCGACTTCGGCAAGAGCTATTTCCGCGATACCCCCGTCATCGATCTGATCGCCGAGAAGCTCCCGGTATCGATCTCGCTCGGCATCTGGATGTTGCTGCTGACCTACCTGATCTCGATCCCGCTCGGCATCCGCAAAGCCGTCAAGGACGGCGAGCCGTTCGACGTCTGGACCTCGGGCATCCTGGTGCTCGGCTACGCGGTGCCGGGCTTCCTCGTCGCCGTGCTGCTGCTGGTCCTGTTTGCCGGTTCCTCGTTCGTGCAGTGGTTTCCCTCGCGCGGGCTCACCAGCGAGAACTGGGAGCAATTCTCGACGCTGGGCAAGATCGCCGACTACTTCTGGCACCTGACGCTACCACTGATCGCCATGGCGCTCGGAGCCTTCACCACCATGACGTTCCTGACCAAGAACTCGTTCCTGGACGAGATCCGCAAGCAGTACGTGATGACGGCCCGCGCCAAGGGCCTGACGGAGGGCGAAGTGCTCTACGGGCACATCTTCCGCAACGCCATGCTGCTGATCATCGCGGGCTTTCCCGGCGCCTTCATCGGCGCCTTCTTCTCGGGCGCCCTGCTGATCGAAACGATCTTCTCACTCGACGGTCTTGGATTGCTGGCCTTCGAATCGATCGACAAGCGCGATTATCCGGTGGTGTTTGCAACACTGTGGATCTTCTCTCTCGTCGGTCTCGTGGTGAACCTCATATCGGATTTCGTCTATACCCTGGTTGACCCACGCATCGACTTCGAGAGCCGGGAGGTCTGAGGTGGACGTGAAGGACACGAGACCCGATGATGGGCCGGCCGCGCCGCCGGTCACGATGCCTGCCGCGCCGCAAAGTCGGGTGCCGTCCGGGCCGG
>JBGSQO010000584.1:0-4118 GCA_041738055.1 Filomicrobium sp. | reverse complement strand
TGCCCTCGCGAACGATGCGGCCCCGGCCGATCTCCAGGACCTGGCCGCGCTCGGGCATCTCGACGCCGACGCCGTCGCCGCGCGGATAGCGGAACGCGCTCGGCCGATCGTTGATGGCGACCGCAGTTGCCACCATGTGCTTGAGTTCCGCCTCGTCAGCAGCCGCCATGATGACCATGTCCGGCAGGCAGCCAAGATAGGCGACGTCGAACGAACCGGCGTGCGTGGCCCCGTCCGCGCCGACGAAGCCCGCCCGGTCGATGGCAAAGCGCACCGGCAGCTTCTGGATAGCCACGTCGTGGACGATCTGGTCGTAGGCGCGCTGCAGGAACGTCGAGTAGATGGCGCAGAACGGCTTATAGCCCTCCGCCGCTAACCCGGCCGCGAAGGTGACGGCGTGCTGCTCGGCAATGCCGACGTCGAACACCCGCTCGGGGAAGGCCTCGCCGAATAAGTCGAGACCGGTGCCGCCCGGCATGGCAGCCGTGATGGCGACCACCTTGTCGTCGGCCGTCGCCTCTTCGATCAGGCTCTGGGCGAACACCTTCGTGTAGGACGGCGCGTTGGACTTCGGCTTCACCTGGGCGCCGGTGACGACGTTGAACTTGTTGACGCCGTGGTACTTGTCGTCGCTCTCCTCGGCCGGGCCGTAGCCCTTGCCCTTCTTGGTCACGACATGGACCAGGATCGGCCCGTGGCGGGTGTCGCGCACGTTCTTCAGAACCGGCAGCAGGTGGGTGAAGTCGTGCCCGTCGATGGGGCCGATGTAGTAGAAGCCCAGTTCCTCGAACCATGCCCCGCCCTGCCAGAGGTGGCGGGTATACTCCTCGACGCGGGCAGCGCGGCGCTCCCAGCTCTTCGGCAGCTGCTTGGCCAGCACCTTGGCGATGTCGCGCAGGTAGAGGTACGTGCCCGAGGACGTGATGCGAGCCAAATACGCCGACAGCGCACCCGTCGGCGGGGCAATCGACATATCGTTGTCGTTGAGGATGACGATCAGGCGCTCGTCGCGGGCGCCCGCGTTGTTCATCGCCTCGTAGGCCATGCCCGCCGACATGGCGCCATCGCCGATGACCGCGATCACGGCGTTGTCGGCACCCGACAGATCGCGGGCAACCGCCATTCCGAGACCGGCCGATATGGAGGTGGAGGAGTGGGCGGCCCCGAACGGGTCGTAGGGGCTCTCGTCGCGCTTGGTAAAGCCCGACAGCCCGCCCGGTTGGCGCAAGGTACGGATGCGGTCGCGCCGGCCGGTCAGGATCTTGTGCGGATAGGCCTGATGGCCTACGTCCCAGATCAGCCGGTCGTTGGGCGTGTCGAACAGGTAGTGCAGCGCGATGGTCAGCTCGACGACGCCGAGACCCGCGCCCAGATGGCCGCCCGTCACCGAAACAGCGTCCACCAGCTCCGTCCGGAGTTCGGCGGCGAGTTGTACGAGCTCGCTTTCGGAGAGCTTGCGCAGGTCGGCGGGGACGGCGATCTTATCGAGGAGCGGGGTGCTGGTCACATCGGACTCGTTTCGTATCAGGGACTTAGCCACGCACGGGCTCGGGGCGCGGCAGCCGGTTCACGCCCGTCAGCCCCGTTCGCTGCGCAAACAGGCGAGCGGCAAGAGTACCCCCGACACGCGGCATCGCAAAGGCGCTGACAAGCCTGCGACACTATACGCGGCTCAGGCCCCTTTCGGATCCAGTGGCTCGGTGCCTTTCGGTCGGCCCTCGCCATCCAGAGTGATGCGCTCGACTTTGGCCTCGGCCTGTCGCAACAGGCGGTCGCAGTGGGCTTTCAAGGCTTCGCCGCGCTCGTAGATGGAGATGGATTCCTCCAATTCGACCGCGCCCTTTTCGAGCCGCTCGACGATCCCCTCCAGCTCCTTCATGGCGCGCTCGAAGCTCATCTCCTTGATATCGGCGTGGTTCTGGGCGGCTTTGGTCATGTTCGGTCGTCCCGTCTTTGTATTGGTGTCCAACGTGTGCCGGGACTCAGCCGGCTGCGTCCATCAGGGTGCGCACGTGGACGGCGACCGAGCGGGCCAGAGCCGTCAGATCGTAGCCCCCCTCCAGCATCGAGACGACGCGGCCGTCGCAGTGCTTTTCGGCGATGTCGAGCACCTGCTCGGTCACCCACATGAAGTCGGCCTCCACCATGCGAAGGCTGGCGAGCGGGTCGGCCTCGTGGGCGTCGAAGCCGGCGGAAATCAGGATCAGGTCCGGACTGAAGTTGCGCAGCGCCGGGAAGATGCGGCCCTCGTAGGCCTCACGCAGCTTGTCGCCCGCATCGCCCGAGCGCAGCGCCGTGTTGACGATGTTGCCCACACCCGTCTCGGAGGGAGCGCCCGTGCCTGGAAACAGCGGCATCTGGTGGCTTGAGGCGAAAAACAAGTTCTTGTCGGACCAGAAGATGTCCTGGGTGCCGTTGCCGTGGTGGACGTCGAAGTCGACGACGGCGACGCGCTCGAGGCCGTAGCGCTTCCTGGCATACATCCCGGCAATGGCGACGTTGGCGAAAATGCAGAAGCCCATGGCGCGCTCGGCCTCGGCGTGGTGGCCGCAGGGGCGCACCTGGCAGAAGGCGTTGCGCGTGCCGGACGTCTTGGGGTCCATCACGGCATCAACCGCCATCATGCCGGCGCCGACGGCGCGCAGCGCGGGCTCCCAGCTTTTTGGCGACAGGACCGTATCGGGGTCCAGGCGCACCGGCTCCTCGCCCTCGGCGGGGCGGCGCGCCTTGATCTCGTCGAGGTAGCGCTTGGGATGGGCGAGCAGGATCGCCTCCTCCACGTCCTCGCGCAGAGGAGCTTCGGCTCGCGTCAGGCCGTTGAACAATTCATGACCTAGCACGCGGTCGATGGCCCGCATGCGATCGGGACGCTCGGGATGGTAAGGGCCCGTGTCGTGCTCGACAAAGGTCGGATGTGTGATCAGCAGTGTCGGCATTGTCCCTCAGGTGCTCCCGGTCGCTTCCCCAGTCGCCTCGCGTTTGCGGCAATCTAGGCCACAGCGGCGCAGAAGTCACAAGAGCCTGATGTCCCATCGGGGGCAGGACGCATCGCATGTGCGCTCAGGACATCCAATTAGTGAAGACGGGGGCTGCGCGCCCCCGGACCCCCGCGCGGGGGATCACCCCGTTTACCTACTTCTGGGCGACGCGCTTGCCAGGAACTCCGGGTGATGGGTCGAGGGGCTTAGCCCCTTGTGGGGGTCGAGGGGGCCGCCCAACACGGGCTTGCCCAGTGTTGGCCAACAAGCGAGCCCCTTCGTCTTCACTGGTCGTACAGGCGGCCAGCCCCTCGTCAGCGCAGCATCGAAACCGGCGCGATGACGACGCCCGGCGGTGGGCGGCTGCCGGCCGGCACGAAGAAATCGGGCGCCAGGGGCATCGTCGCATCGATACGGTAGGGCTCGAAGTCAGTGACGCCGCCGGTCTCGTAAAGAAACGTGTCGTCGATCAGGAAGCGGCCGGTGAAGGTCCGCGACGGCTGCGTGACGGCCAGATGCGCCGCATCCGCCATGATCTGCGGGTGCCGGCTCATGCGCATCAGCTTGTCGCCGCCCAGGATGTTCTCGATGGCGGCCGTCGCAATGGTCGTGCGCGGCCACAGCGCGTTCACCGCGATGCCGTCCGCCTTCAGTTCGTCGGCCAGTCCCAGGACGGCGAGGCTCATGCCGTACTTGGCGATGGCGTAGGCGACGTGGCCGGAGAACCATTGCGGCACCATGTCGAGGGGCGGCGAGATGGTCAGCACATGCGGGTTTGTCGCGCGCTTCAGATGCGGCAGGCAGGCCTTGGTCACGAGCAGCGTACCGCGGGTGTTGATCTGAAACATCAGGTCGATGCGCTTGGCCTCGGTCTCGCCGAGCCGGGTCAGCGAGATGGCCGACGCGTTATTGATGCAGATGTCGATGCCGCCGAAGGTTGCAGCGGTCTTGGCCACAGCGGCCTCGATTGCGGCCTCGTCGCGGATGTCGCATTGCAGGGGAAGCGCCTTGCCGCCGGCCTTCTCGATCGCCTCGGCGGCGGTGAAGATGGTTCCCGGCAGCTTGGCGTTGGGTTCCGTGGTCTTGGCGGCGATGGCGATGTTGGCGCCGTCGCGGGCGGCCCGCAGCGCGATGGCAAGC
>JBGSQO010000529.1:0-3903 GCA_041738055.1 Filomicrobium sp. | reverse complement strand
CATTCGCCGCGCTGCTGCTCATCGGGCTGGGGCTGGCCACGCGCCGTCACCCGGCCAGCACCTATTTGACGTGGGGCGCCGTCGTGTTCGCCGTCTCGTTGACGTTCCGCACGCTCGACCGCCAGTTGTGCCCTCAGACGTTCCTGCCGACGATCGGAACCATCGGGACGCACTTCCTCTGGCACGTCCTGAACGGGCTGTTGCTGTATCTGCTCCTGCGCGCCGCGATCCTGCACGGTGGACCAGCCCGCGAACCGGAAACCGCGCGCGTATCGTGACCTAATTCAAGGCGCGCCCGCAGGCGTGGGCAGGCTCCGCCGAGACCCTGGCGAACACGCCACAGATTTCGTCCGGACCGGCCCGCGAGACAGCCCCGGACGCGACCTCCCGCAGCGACCACATCCAGGAGCGCGCCGGATCGTGCCGCATGGCCCACGTGGCAAACATACGGGTCGAAATCGGCGCCGCCACTCGCAGGTCGACCTCGAGGTGGCGATCGTCGCGGGCAATGCGGGCAAACACCGCCTCCACAGCGGACGTCGGTCCCTCGAGCAGTTGCAGATAGAGGTCCTCGCGGCAGATGAGGGAACCGGTGATGCTCTCGCGTGCATTCTTGGTGCGCGCAATGGCCAGGATGTGCTGCAGCGTGCCCTCGTCGTAGCCGAATGGGCGCGAGGAATAGATGATCTGCGTCAGGCTCATGAGCCACCTCCTGCCGCGCGAAAACCGAGGTCCGATCGATCCACATGTCCGAACGGCTGGGCGCGGCGTGCGGCAGATTGACATATCGAAGTGTAAACTTCCATAGTCAATCGCGGTAGCCGCACCGCATCTTCAACGTGGAAACGGCAATAGACCCAACTGCTTCGCACGATAGGGGCTCTGCCCCTATAACCCCGCCAAAGGTCTAGCGCTTTGGAAACCCTCCCTAAAGTGCGGGTCCATAGACTAGTCCCTGGTCGGAGAGCACGAGAGGCGGAGAGCCTCTCGTCTTCACCCGCAGGGTGAACCTACTGGCTGAGCGTGTTCCGCAGCGTGCCAATTCCGTCGATGACGATCTCGACCGTGTTCATCGGGTCCTTCATGGCGCCGACGCCGACGGACGTGCCGCAGGCGATGACGTCACCGGGTGCGAGCGTCATGTCGGCCGACAGCTTGCTGACGAGCGTGGCAGCTGGGAAGATCATGTCGGCAATTGCATAATTCTGCCGCTCGGCGCCATTCAGGATCGTGCGCACGGTGAGCGTGGCCGGATCGAGCCCCGTGGCGATGGCCGGGCCGAAGATCCCGAACGTGTCGAAGCTCTTGGCGCGCGCCCACTGCGGGAAGGTCGGGTCCTTCTGGATGATGTCGGCGCAGGTGACGTCGTTGATGCAGGTGAAGCCGAAGATGCCGGCCTGCGCCTCGTCCTCGCTGGCGTTGGTCAGCGTCCGGCCGATGACGATGCCGAGTTCGCCCTCGTAGACGATCTTGCCGTCGTAGCCCTTGGGCCGGCGGATTGCGCCCTCCGGTCCCATGAACGCACTGGGGGCCTTCAGCAGATAGAGCGGCTCGGCCGGCTCGGCGACGCCCAGCTTGGCCGCAAGCGCATGGAAGTTGTTCCACAGGCAGATCATTTTCGAGGGCGTCGAGGGCATCAGCAGCCGCACCGCGCCAAGCGCCAAGGCCTCGCCGGTCGCGGAGGGGGCCGTGAACATATCGCCCTCATGCACGGTGATCGAACCGCCCTGCAGCGCGCCGAAGCCCGTCTTGCCGCCCGCCTCGAACCTCACCCAGAGTGTCATGCGCCCCTCCCTTTCGTTCGTTGTTGCTTGCTTGGGTTCTGGCATACCTGATAGCGGCCCGACGCGCCCCTGACCAGACGTGTCGGTTCAGGTGAGCACTGCGGGCGGCGGAGTTGCGCGGGCGATCGGATTTGCGCATAACGCTGCGCTCCGGCGGACGTGGTGGAACGGTAGACACACGGGACTTAAAATCCTGAGCTGGCAACAGCGTGCGGGTTCGAATCCCGCCGTCCGCACCAATGATTTCAATGGCTTGCATTGCGGTGAAATCTGCACTCGCTCGCAACGAGCGGCTTAGCAACCATGTTGATGCGGGAAGCGATCCGACCCACGCCATCGTAGTCGCTCATCGGTGGTCCAAAGTGCGCAGTTGGCTCAGGTGACGAGGAGCTGGGAGCCCTCTCGCACCGATGTGATAATGTATCTTACGGAAAGTGACGGTCGGAAGCGGGGGCGGCGGGCACCTGCTGGGGGCGCGGCTACGGTGCCGCAACAATCGATCAGAAGGAGAAGACCTGCTGGATGCGCTCGTCGATCGACCGCAGTCGTGCGAAGTCGAGCATGTCCTGCAGCGAAGCCCCCTTGTCGCGCCAGGCCACCGCGGCGGCACGTCGCTGCGCGAGCGGGGCCAGCCCCATGCCCCGCTGGGAGGCAGAGCCTCCCAGACCCACCAGTTTTTTTGACTTGGTGCCGGGGGGCGCTGTGTGTGTTCAAGTTGCCAGCTTGGGCGCGACCGGCCAGTACCATCCGCATCGGGGCCGCCGTGAAGCCGTCTAAATATATGCGCCGCCCGGGTATAAAGCCCGCCACAGCACGCCGCCCGCCGCTGGGCGTTCGGGGGCGGGCTGAAGTCGCGTCTGCTTGGGGCCAGCAAGAGACATAGTTCGCAAATTCCACAGCTAGCCAGCTCCTCGACGGCACAGCTGAAGAATAAGATGGCAGTGGCAATGCGGCGGGGCCGATATATTTAGCGCAACGAAACGGGGCCGTATTCAGCCCCGCCTCCAAAGTATTGTGTTTGCGTGAGCCGTCTAGCAAGGTATCCTAGTATAATACCACGTTCCAGAAAACCACTCTCTGATTATAGTCGTGGGAACATTTCCGCCTACCTTCGATCTAGAAGCCACGCTGATAACTTTTCGTCCATTTTTGCAATGAAATCCGCTTGAGCACGCCTCTGTCCAAAAATTGACATTTGCGATGCCTGTGCTCGGCGTTATTTCCCAGCAGGCTCCCTGGTTAGGGTTCACGCCGCTGGAGACGTTGGTTGACCGCTGGTCGTTTACTCCACCATACTCACCATACCCGCCGCTAATATTGCTGCTCAGGTACACATCACCTGAATCTTCATAAATCTGAAAATTGGCGTTTACGGTCGCGCCGTATACATTGGCGCTGCCGCTTATCGAGTCAGGAAGTGGACGCTCCTGAGCATTGGCGTAAGCCGGCAAAACGAACGCTAATAGTGCAGCCATGCACTGTGCAACGACTAATTTTTTCATTTGGAAAGTCCTCATCTGCGTCTTTGCTTCAAGCCAATGTGCAACGCAACTGCTGTTTAAGAGGCTCCTCCCTTCCAGTTATCGATTTTTTCTGACAACGTCTGATCGTATCCGGACAAAGCAAGTTGCGCAAGATCCCCTCGGTCAATTTCCGCAACGGGTCAAAACCAGCCCCCCTACGCCCTTTCCCCCCCAACCTCCCCAGCCAGCGCCTCGCGGCCCAGCGCCTTGAACACGGTGTCAACGATGCCGCGCGCGGAGAGGCCGGCGGCGGCGTACATGTCGTCGGGTTTGCCGTGGTCGATGAAGGCGTCCGGAAGTGTCATGGTGCGGACCTTCAGGCCGTGATCCAGCAGGCCGGCGCCCGCCAGGTGGTGCAGCACCAGCGCGCCGAAGCCGCCGATGGAGCCCTCCTCGATGGTGATCAGAACCTCGTGGCTGCGGGCCAGCTGCTCGATCAGCGCGGTGTCGATGGGCTTGGCGAAACGCGCGTCCGCCACCGTCGTCGACAGCCCGTAGGCCGCCAGCTGATCGGCCGCCTTCAGGCTTTCGGCGAGCCGCGTGCCGAGCGATAGGATCGCGACTGTCGTGCCCTCGCGAACGATGCGGCCCCGGCC
>JBGSQO010000526.1:0-2441 GCA_041738055.1 Filomicrobium sp. | reverse complement strand
GAGGCGTGCCGGGTCGTCGCCGAATTCGGGCTGGACAACGTGCCCGACGCCGACCAGCTCGACGTGGTCAAGCGCTGCCGAGGAGGCGCGACGAAGCCGCGCCGGCGCAACATTAGTCTTGGCCAGAAGTCGGCGGACCCGGTGCGCCCGGACGATGTCGCGGAGGAGCGCAAGGACCGCATCGAGGAGGTCTACAACCGGGGCCGGCGCAAGCCGCGCGCGATCTACGGCCGCGACGATCGCTACGAAGCCGAGATCGCCGCTCGCCTGTTGCTGCCGGCGCCCGGCCAATCGGATGCACTGCGCAAGGCGATCCGCGCGACGGCGATCCTGACGGACCGGACGAGTTTCGATCCGGCGACGCCAACGGCGAGCGGTGGCAATGGACCCGCGCGCGCGCTGAAGCTCAACGACTACAAGATCAACGTCTATGGTTTCGGCGACGTGCCGCTGTGCAATGGCCAGAGGTTTGCCGAGCAGCAGACCGGCGGCTTCTGCACGGCCTTCCTCGTCGCCCCCGATGTGGTGGCCACCGCCGGACACTGCGTCGCCTGGGGTGACGTCGACGAGATCGACATCACCCGCAATAAGTTCTCCGTCGTCTTCGGCTTCGAAATGCGCGGGACCGCGCCGCGGGCGGTCATCCCGGAGGAGGAGATCTTCGAAGTGACCCGCGTCCGCGAGCTGTCGGATCCGGAGCGAGGCCAGCCCGACTTCGCACTCCTGCAACTCGACCGGCCGGTGCCGAAGGAGATCGCCGAGCCGCTGCAGCTGGCCGGGGCGGCCGGCATGCGGATCGGCGTCGGCGAGCGGCTGGCGCTGATCGGGCACCCCTCGGGGCTGCCGAAGAAGGTCAGCCTGCTCGAGAAGAGCCGGATCATGGAGGTCACGCCGTCGGGGGATTTCAAGGCGCAGCTCAACGCGTTCCACGGCAACTCCGGCTCGCCCGTCGTGTTCTACGACCGACCGGACGTGGTTGCTGGCATCCTCGTCCGCGGGCAGGAGGACTTCACGCCTGATCCCGCCAATCCGGAAGGACCGTGCGTGCGCTATCAGGTGTTCAGCGACAAGGGCGATCAAATGTGCGGGCGCGAGCGGTGCGCGGAGACGGCGACCAGTTCCGCGCTGCTGGAGCCGCTGCTGCCGTGAGGCGGATGCTGACGGTGGGCGCCAACTTGGCTTACGCCAACTGGGGCCAGCCCCAGACCCCGTCGGGGGCTCTGCCCTGCCAACACTCAGTAAACTGGTGTTGGATGCGCCCCCGAACCCCGCGCAGGCGAAGCCTGTTCACCTCCGTTTGGGTCACGGTCGTGCCTCGAACTCCCGGTGATGGTTCCCAGGCCTAAGGCCTTGGTGGGGGTCGAGGGGGCGTCCAACACGGGCTTGCCCAGTGTTGGCTACTGAAGAGCCCCTCGTCTTCACTTTGCGACCGCTACCATCGGCATCACTGCTTCGGCGGGCGCAGGCGCCAGAACGCGCCGGGTCGCGCATTGACCTCGTCGAAGGTGTCCGCTACGCGCTTGCCCGGCGGATGAGTGCCCGTGCGGAAGATCGCGGCGATATCGGCCAGCAGGTGGCGGCGGTCGGCGAAGTCGGAGTGATTGAGGCCGAAGACGTCGGTGCTGACGGCGGACGCGTCGATGGTGTCGACGCCCTGCAGGATGACCGGCAGACCCGAACTCGGGATGAACCCGGCCGGCAGCTTGCCGAGCGACAGCTTGCCGGAGACGTTGAGCGCCTTGTCCTTGGATGACGCGTACAGCGTGATGCCGTCGGCGTGCGGCACCAGTTCCTTGGCGATCTTCTCGAACACCTCGCGCGATACATCAGGGGAGGCGAAGACGATCTCGTTGAAGCGCACGGCCGGGTCGTCGGGCTTCACGTTGCGGGTCGTATCGCGCAGCACCTCGGTCAGCAGGTGGCCGCCCATGCTGTGGGCGATGAGGTGGATCTTGGTGGCGCCAGAGCGCTTGCGCACGATGTCGAGGAACTTCGCCAGGTGGTCGCGGGCCAGCAGCACCTGGTTCTTGTCGTGCAGGTAGCCGAGCACGCTGCCGAGCGAGGGCCAGGAGTAGACGCAGGCGGCGCCGTCGAAGCCGGTGTCGTAGGCGATCTGGGCGGCGCGGAACAGGGCATCGTCGAAGCTCACGTTGTAGCCGTGGACGAACACGAAGGCCTCGTTCTTGAACTCCTTGGCCGTACCGAGGCGACGCTTGATGCCGGCGATCAGGTCGTCCTCGGTCATGGTGTCGACCGCCTTGATGGTGAAGTGACGGGTGACGTTTTCCTTTTCAAACAGCGAGATGGTGGTGACGAGCACATTCCAGCCGGGGCGCGTGATGACGCCGCGCTCGCGGTCTTCCCGCGTCGGAACGGTGACGATGCCGGTGCCGAGCGTCAGTTGATCGGCGGCGCGGCCGGAGAACGCGGCGAGGGTGCGG
>JBGSQO010000476.1:0-2392 GCA_041738055.1 Filomicrobium sp. | reverse complement strand
CTCGGCCTCGGCGGCGGCGCCCCGGATCAGGGTGGTCAGCACTTTCAGCATGAGTGATCTCCTGGTTCGATGGTTATGATCTGCGTTCACGTTTGCTGGCTTCTTGATCGGCGCCGGAGAAGCTGCCCGTAATGAATATCGCTCAGATTGGCTTCGAACTAGCGTGAACTCGGTTCATGTTGTGGACTATAAGTCTGGACCGACGCTCCGCGCAAGAGCTCATGTGAACTCTGTTCACGCGTCAGCGAGTCATGGTAAACAATGTCTGAACGACGATACGTGCAGGGGAGATAGCCGCCGATGAGCGAGGGCAGCGAGGACGGCTATCGGGAGCGCATCCGGGAGCGCCTGATCGGCGTGGCCGAGGGGCTCGTCAGCCGCGAGGGTCTTGGCGCGCTGCAGGCACGGCGCGTGGCGCAGGATGCCGACTGCTCCATCGGCACGGTCTACAATATTTTCGGCGACATCCACGGGCTGATCCTGGAGACCAACGCGCGGACGCTAGCGGACCTGGGGCGGCACCAGACGGCGGCGGCCCGGCGCGCGGCCGAAGCCGATCTGACGACGCGACTGACGACGCTGGCGATCGCGTATCTCGACTTCGCCACGCTCAATCAGAGGCGCTGGCGGGCCGTGTTCGAGCATCGGCTGCCCGACACGAAGACGTTTCCGGAGGCCCACCGCGAGGATCGGCGCACGCTGCTGGCGCTGATCGAAGCCCAACTCGAGTCAGAGATCGGCGAGACCCGCCTGCGCGAAGATCTGGCCTTCGCGCTGTTTGCGGCGGTGCACGGCATCGTCCTGCTCTCGCTCGACGCCAAGATCGCGCCTTTCGACCCGGCCCAATGCGAGCGCCGGCTGCGGCTCGTCATCGCGCGGACTGTGGCTGACGGAAGTTCTGGGAAAAGTGCTAAAATTTAAGTCCGCCGTGCCAGTCCTGAGCGAAGGGGCCGCCGTTGGCCATGCCGCCGCTGCCGTAATGGACGCTGCTCCGAGGGATCGCCAGCGGCTGGCTTCTGCCGACCAAGCTATTGACGGGCCTGCGGCGCTGCGCGCACACCGGATAAACAGTTTGTCGCGCTGCAATTGCCCAGTCCCGGTCAGGCGTGTTAGGGCGGTAAAGATTCGCTTTCGGCCTGCCACCCGTCTCACCGGGACTGTCGCTCATGAGCCTCGTCAAACGACTTGCCGCCCTGCTCGCCGTCGGCACGCTCCTCACCGGGGCGGCCGAGGCCGGGCCAGCGCTGCTGTTCGAGGCGGCCTCGGGCAAGGTGCTCTATGCTGAGGATGCCGACAACCAGTGGCATCCCGCCTCGCTGACCAAGATCATGACCGCCTATATCGCGTTCAAGGACCTGAAGGCGGGCAAGGTCAGCCTGGACACCAAGCTCACCTGCAGCGAGGCCGCGCTGCTGGAGCCGCCGAGCAAGGTGGGCCTGCCACTGGGCGCGCAGATGAGCCTCGACGTCGCGCTCAAGGCCCTCATCATCAAGTCGGCCAACGACGTCGCCGTAATGATCGCCGAGACGCTGGGGCCGACGCAGGCCGCTTTCGTCGAGCGGATGAATACCGAGGCGCGCAAGCTCGGCATGACGCGCACGCGGTTCTTCAATCCCAATGGCCTGCCGCACCCCGAACAGGTGACGACAGCGCGGGATCTCGCCAAGCTCTCGCGTGCGATCGTGACGGAGTTTCCCGAGCACGCCGAGTACTGGCGCATGCAGGAGTTCCGGATCGGCAAGATCAGACTTGCCACCCACAACGGACTGCTCAAGACCTTCGAAGGCGCCGACGGGCTGAAGACCGGCTTCATCTGCGATTCCGGATACAATGTCGTCGCCAGCGCGACGCGCGACTCTGTCCGCCTGATGGCGGTCGTACTCGGGGAGCCTTCGGGCGCGGACAGGACCGTGCGAGCGGGCTCGCTGCTGGAGCACGGCTTTCAGCAACTCGGCTGGAAGTCGCTGTTCAATACGACGACCATCGACAACATGCCGGTCGACAGCAGCGCAACCGGCGTCAAGAGCGTCCGGCATACGGTTGCCTCGTACTCGTGCGGCAACCAGGCCACGGCCCGCAAGCTCCGCGCCGTCCGGCTGCGCGCCAAAGGTGAGCGGGTCAACCAGCTGACCAAGCAGCAGCGGGCGGTCGTGAAGGACGTTGCCGCAACGGCGCCCTCCAAGACGCAGGCCACGAAGGCGGCGACCGCGAAGACAGAAGCACCCAATTCGGCGCCCTCGAAGCCGCCAGCCGCCAAATCGGCGACCGTCAAGAAGGACGTCGCGCCCCCAGCCAAGTCGAAACCAGCGACCGCCGCCTCTGCGACCGGCTCGGCTGCGACGGCGCCGACGGCCAAAAAGGCGCCGACACCAGCGCGCAGCGAGACGAACTG
>JBGSQO010000418.1:0-2523 GCA_041738055.1 Filomicrobium sp. | reverse complement strand
TCTTGAGGGTAGGGTTGCTAACCCCTTGATCCTCAAGCCAGGACACTTCCCACTCTGTTATCGCTCACCGATCTCGCCCACGACCGTCTCAGCGCACAACGGCACCCGCCTCAGGCTGGCGCGTAGCGCCTTCGTTCTCTGACCCGGAGCTGAAATCGCGACATTCTCGCCAACCACAAATGGTCACGTCCGCTTCGCAACTCCCATCGACAAGTTGTGCACAGCGCTTCTGTGTGCATCTCATTTCGTCATCCACTTTCTGATCGTGCCCCAGAGCGTTGCTGTGAGGCAACCACCCGCTCGATCTCCTCGGCTGTGAACCGCGGCGTGATGTGCTGCGGGCAGTTCCAGTCGAAAGCCTCGACGGTGATGAGTAAGCCGCGCTCGACGCGCGCTTGGTAATGCGGGTGGCTCAGTCGGGCGATCGTGTCCGTCTCATCGAGGCCGATGACGCGGACACGACCCAACAGCTTCAGTCGCGTTCTGCCGGGATAGTCCATGAGAAACAGCGAGACCCGGTCATTGCCGGCGAGATTGCCGACGCTGACGTATTGCCGGTTGCCCGAGAAGTCCGCAAATCCTATGGTCGTCTCATCCAGCACGCGGAGAAAGCCTTTCGGCCCGCCGCGATGCTGAATGTAGGGCCAGCCCGTCTCACTGATCGTCGCCATATAGAAGCTGTCACGCTCGGAAATGAATGACGCCTCGCCCGGTCCGAGCCGGTCATTGAAATCAACGTCGCCGCCCTCTCGACGGGCGTAGCCATTGCGGCTGCCCATCTTGGATTGGACGGCCTTTACCGCGTCGGTGAATGCGATTTCTGCGAATTTGTGGCCCACCTGTCATCTCCTTCCGTCATCACAACTCTGCTTAGTTGCTCACCCTCGTTCATTGGCGCGTCTTGGAGGCTCTGCCTCCAAACCTCCGCCAAAGGCCTGAGGCCTTTGGAAACCCTGACTCTAGCCCCTCCAAGGATGGGGCAAGGGACTAGCCCCTCGAAGGCCAAGGATGGCTTCGGTCACGTATGCGGCTGGGCAATCAAGCAGCTCTGACTGATGGGCTAGTTAGAGGCCAAGCTCCGATAAGCCCGGGTGGTCGGCAGGTCTGGGACCTTGCGGCCAACGAAACTTTCGATCCGCTTCCTTGATCGGCAGATCGTTGATGCTCGCGAAGCGGAGCTGCATAAGGCCGTGCTCGTCGAACTCCCAGTTTTCGTTGCCATAGGACCGGAACCAGTGCCCTGAATCATCCCGCCATTCGTAGGCGAAGCGAACCGCGATCCGGTTTTCGGCGAATGTCCACAGCTCTTTGATCAGCCGGTAGTCGAATTCTCGTGCCCACTTCCGCTCGAGAAAACCCTTGATCTGTTCGCGACCGACGGGGAACTCCGCCCGGTTCCGCCAGCGGCTGTCGATGGTGTAGGCACGAGATACACGTTCGGGATCGCGCGTGTTCCAGGCATCCTCGGCCATTCGCACTTTCTGGATCGCGGTCTCGCGTGTGAAGGGCGGCAGCGGCGGTCTTGTCTCACTCTCGGTCATTTCGTGTCTCCAAAGTTCAACTGCGGATTCTGGATTGCTTCATTGCCAAGGCTATCAGCCACCATGGGCCCAGTCGGCCGAAATCCAACGAAGCTCGCTGCGGTCCTTTGCGATCCGGCCGAGCCCCGGGAACGGCATGTGCGTGGAGGCGATCAGCGCCTTCTCCTCGGCCGCACGCGGGAAGAAGCGCTCGCGCATCCGGCGGGCCGCCGCCGGGTCCTGCTCGAACACGAAGCCGACGTCGGCTGCGCCAGGATGAACCGCCGGATGGAACAGCATGTCGGAGACCATGATCAAGCTGTCGGGACCATCGGCGACGCGCACACCGATATGACCCGGCGTATGACCCGTCAGGTCGACGATGGAGACGCCACGGGCGATCTCACGTTCGCCGTCGATGCGGTTGAGCTTGGGATAGTGCCGCACGACCTCGGCAGATTTATCGAAGCTCGACTTCAGGAAGTCGGGTGCCGCAGCGCGCTTGGCCGGATCGGTCCAGTGGGCCACGTCGCGGCGATCGGCGTAGACCTCGGCGTTGGCAAAGACCTTGCGACCGCCCGCGACGAGTCCGGAGATGTGGTCGAAATGGAGATGCGTCAGCACCACGGCATCGATGTCGTCAGCGGTCAGCCCCAGTGCCGCCAGACCTGCCGGCAGCCGGCCGGTCTCGCCGATGTTACCCGCCGGACCGGTGTCGATCAGGATCAGCTGATCGCCATCGCGGACGAGGAACTGGTTGAACGCGATGCGGAGCCCGGTCTTTCGGGCGGCGAGAAGCGCCTCGGCCGACTGCTCGATCTGCGTTTCCGAACGGCCCGTGAAGTAGCTGTAAGGCATGTCGGCATAGCCGTCGGTGAGCGCGATGACCTCGAAGCGGCCGACCTTGATGCTGGCGAGCGGCGGCGGCGTGCGCGCCGCGACGGGTGCCTTGGACTGTGCCGTCGATTGCAGCAAGCCGGTGAGCGGCACGGCTGCGATCGGG
>JBGSQO010000383.1:0-2167 GCA_041738055.1 Filomicrobium sp. | reverse complement strand
AAGCCGATGATGGCGCCCTGCCGGGCCTCCACGCGCGCGGTGCCGTTTAGCGAGCCGACGAGTTCGCGCAGGCTGCCGCCACGGCCGGTCAGGGCCATGTCCATGTCGCCTGTGCCGGAGACGACCTGGCGCAGCAACTCTGACGTGAACGGCTCCAGGTTCAACCCCTTGAAGTCAAGCGTGACGGCGGTCTCCAGCGGGCCCTTGTCGAGGGCGACGTCGGCGCGGCCGGAAAGGCGACCCTTGAGCATCCCCACCTCGGTGAGCCGAAGTTCAGCCTTGCTAGGGCTGGAGGTCAGTTCGACACGGCCGCTGGTGATCGGTATCTGGCGGTAGCGGATCTCCTCCGGCTCGATGGCCAGCGACACGTCCATGTCGGGCAGCTTGGTCAGCTTGAAGGGCTCCGAACTCAAGCCGGAAGCATCCGCCGCGGCGCCACGCTGGCTGTCGGAGGTCTGTTGCTGAGGCTCCAGCGCCTGCAGCAGGCTATCCCAGGCGGACGGCAACGCGAGGCGGCCCTCCAAGGGCTCCAGCGAAAAGGCGGATGGGGCGCTCGCGTCTGGCAGCAGCTTGTTGAGGTCGATGCGGGCTTTCGTGATGCTGGCCTTGATCGACGGCCGCGTCTCCTCGATGGAGACCTCGCCGTCGACGAGGCCGGAGACGGCATCCAGCGTGAGCGTAGCCGGCTTCAGCGACAGGCGACGCAGGGTGGCGGCGATGTTGCCCTCGATCTTGGCGGTCTTGCCGAGTTCGACCCCGTTGGCGTCGATGCCGGCGAATGCCATGAGCTTGGGCAGGTTGCCCGTCTCCGCGCTGACCTGACCCGTCACCTGTCCGATCGGAACGAACGCGAGCGCGCCCTCGAGCTTGACCTTGCTGCCCATGGCCTCGATCTTGAGGGAGAGCGGCGACGTCCCGCCATCGGGCAGCGACAGCACGTCGGCGAGGTTCGCATCGACGGCGATCTCCTCGCCCTTGACGGTCAGCGTGCCCTTGAAGCCCACGCCCTTGCCGTCGGCACTGCGGGTCGCCTCGCCCGTCACCTTCTCGATCTTCATGGGCTCGGCGCGCGCCTCGACGGCGGCTCCGGGAGCGGCTTGCGGCTGGCCGACCATGGTCGCAAACGTGCCGTCGGTGACGTAGATGCGCTGAGGTATGCCGCCGCCGCGCACGTCGCCATCGGCGATGCCGACCAGGATCGGGTCGCCGGGGTCGAGCTTCACGTTCGGCTTGACGAGCCGGATCGCGGGGACCTCGAACTTCTGGTTCCACAGATCGACGATTCTGATCTCGGCTTCCAGGCTCTCGGCGGTCAGCGGAGTCTGGTCGGGCTTGTCGGCGGGTCCCGAGAGCGTGACCTTGCCCAGCACCAAGCGGATGTCAGGGCGCAGCACCAGCTTGGACTCGCCGGCCACCGTCAGCTTGCGGCCGGTGCGTTCCTCGACGGCGCGGATCACCGCGTCGCGGGCGAGCCAGCCGGGCGGGGAGGCCCACAGCACGACGGCCAGCACGGCAGTTGCGATGACGAGACCGACGATGAAATACGCCAGAATGCGCAGGATTGCCGAGCCGGCGGACGATTTTCCCGCGCCTGCGGATTGATCGAGTGTCTCGGACATCTGAAGACCGCCTCCCCGGACAAGTGAAAACCGTGCTCCGCACGACAGACGCGTGCGCTGAGCCGCTTCTTAGAATGCCAATGTCACCAGCCAAAGACGCCCGCCCGCAAGGCTGCGTCAACCATTTTCAACTCGGCACCCGGGCCGGTGTTCCAATTCCGACACATGGGCGCCAGCGGGCGCGCAGCAGGCGGCCCAATCGACAGGCGCGCCGTTGCATGGGCGCGGCTGCTGTGCAACTTTGCAGGCGCTTTCGCGCAGGGCGCGTGCGCGCTCATGCCGATGCTATGAAGCCGTCATATCGCCAGGGCAGAGTGATGGTAGGGTGCTTGCGGCCGGTGTGTGCGGGTCGAACACCTTGGCGGCGGCCGACGCGGCGCCAGACCCGGACCCGATATCGGGACACGGACGGGCGCGACCGGTTGGAGCACAATTCGGGTCGGGGTTTGCGGCCCAGGACCCCAGGCAGTCGAGACGAGGGATACCATGGCACGCGCTACTTCCGTCGACCGTCGCCAATTTCTCGCGCGCGCGAGCAGCACGCTGGC
>JBGSQO010000340.1:0-3495 GCA_041738055.1 Filomicrobium sp. | reverse complement strand
CGCGCCCGCGCCCCCTGGCGGCACACAGATCAGCCGCAGGCGTGCCGCCCCGCGCGGGGCCCGTTCAAACCACGGGGAGCCGTATCGTGCCATTGGCTGACTGGATTTCTGTTGGCCTCGTGGGGCACATTAACGTTGCGGGGCAGGTTCGCCCATTCGCGTTTCGTCGGGCTGTGGAGAACCGTTGCGGCCGCGCAGAACCCCGAGTCCTCAGCGGAACCGGGCGCATTGCCGGGACTACAGCCCAAAGTCCCAGCAAGCAGCGGTTGAGTTCAACAGGCAAAGAGCTATAACGTCCGCCACACTCTGCTAGGGCGATCCGAGATGAGGCGGCGAAGTTATCGCTCCGCGTCCGCGACTTGGCGGACCACTGACACAGATCTGATCTCGGCACGACGAATTAAGCCCGGGGAATACAAGAACAAAACTGATCGAGTTCACGACGATAACTTGTTACGGACCCGACATGCATGCGTGCGGCGGGATTGACCGGAGGCTTCCAAATGCCCGCAAACGGCTCGAAAGTCCGCCTGCAGGACTACGGCGACGATCCGTTGTCGGTGCGCGACACCTCGCAGTACCACAACGAATACGTCGAGGCTTTCGTCGATAAGTGGGATGAGCTGATCGACTGGGACAAGCGCGCGGCCGCCGAGGGCGAGTTCTTCATCGAGACGCTGCGCTCAATCGGCGCCAAGAAGGTGCTCGACGTGGCGACCGGCACCGGGTTCCATTCCGTCATGCTGCTGAAGGCCGGCTTCGAGGTGACGAGCGTCGACGGCAGCAAGGCTATGCTGTCCAAGGCCTTCGCCAACGCCCGCGACCATGGCTACGTGATGCGCACCATTCACTCGGACTGGCGCTGGCTGAACCGCCACGTCCACGACCTCTATGACGCCGTCATCTGCCTGGGCAACTCCTTCACGCACCTGCACCAGGAGAACGATCGCCGCAAGTCGCTGGCCGAGTTCTACGCCACGCTCCGCCACGACGGCACGCTGATCCTCGACCAGCGCAACTACGACGCCATCCTCGATCACCGCATCGAGCCCAAGCACAACTTCTACTACTGCGGCAAGGACGTGCGCGCCTTCCCGGAGCACGTCGACCCCTCGCTCGCCCGCTTCTGCTACGAGTTCGCCGACGGCGGCCGCTTCCACCTCAACATGTTCCCGCTGCGCAAGGCCTATGTCCGCCGCCTGATGAAGGAGGTCGGCTTCCAGCGAGTCACCACCTTCGGCGACTTCCAGGAAACCTACCGCGAGAGCGAGCCGGACTATTTCATCCACGTCGCCGAAAAGGCCTACGTCGACACGGAGGGGGCGGCTGCGTGACAACGCCCTACGAGCCCGTCGTCGAGACCGCGCGCGCCTACTACAACAGTGAGGACGCCGATACCTTCTACGCCGAGATCTGGGGCGGCGAGGACATCCACATCGGCATCTATGCCCGGCCCGACGAGCCGATCGCTGACGCGAGCCGCCGGACCGTGGAGCGGCTGGCCGATCTCCTGGGCGCTGTCCCAGCGGACGACCGCATCCTGGATATCGGCTCGGGCTTCGGCGGGGCGGCCCGCTACCTCGCCCGCCGCTTCGGCGCAGAAGTCGTCGCCCTCAACCTCTCTGAGCGCGAGAACGAGCGCTGCGAGGCCCTCAACGCGGCCGCTGGACTCGCTCACTTGATCGACGTGGTCGACGGCTCGTTCGAGGACATCCCGCTCGCCGACGGTTCGGTCGACGTGGTCTGGTCGCAGGACGCCATCCTGCACTCGGGCCGGCGCGATAGGGTCGTCGCCGAGGTCTCCCGCGTGTTGAAACCGGGCGGGCGCTTCGTCCTGACCGACATCATGGCAAGCGGTCGCTGCGGACCGGAGGCGCTGGCCCCCGTGCTCGCCCGCATCCACCTCGACACCCTCGGCTCCGTGCCGTTCTACCAGCAGGCCGGCGAGACGAACGGGCTCGCCCTCACCGGCTGGTACGACCTCAGTGCCGAATTGCCGGTCCACTACGCGCGCGTCGCCGCCGAACTGGACGCCCGCCGCGAGGCGCTCGCCAGCCGGGTCAGCGCCGCCTACATCGACCGCATGCTGGCCGGCCTCAACCACTGGGTCGACGCCGGCCGCAACGGCTGCCTGACCTGGGGAATGCTGGAGTTCCGCAAGCGCGGCTGAAGGCGACGAGGTGGGCATGCCCCATACGCGCATGGCACGGGCGATTGAAGACGGGGGGCTCATTATTTGGCCAACACTGGGCAAGCCCGTGTTGGACGGCCCCCTCGCCCCCTACCCAAGGCCTTGACCCTTGGAACCATGGCAGGGAGTTCGGGACACGTCGGTCGACCAGCAGCAGGCATTCGGGGTGATGCCCCGCGCCCCTGCCGAGAACACAGCTCCCGGACCCAGAGTTGCCCGCCGTCTCCTCACCCATCCCACCCAGCCGGTTGCAAGATGCTGCCAACTGCGGCAGGGATGGCACGGTGGGCGAATGCCTCATCGGGCCTGCGGCATGGTCGCCCGGGCGGGCGGGAAAAGGGCAATGGCAATGGCTGAGCAGAGGCAGGCAGCAGGACGGACCACAGGCGACCGGGCCGGCCCTCCGGTCAGTCTCGACGTGCGCGTGCGCGACGGCATGCGCCTGCATGTCGGCTGTTATCCCGTCCCCGGTTCGCGGCTGAGGCCCGCCGTCTGCCTGCCGGGGCTCACCCGCAACGGCCGCGACTTCACCGATCTGGCCCGTGTGCTCTCTGCCCCTGGCCCCGGCGTGCGACCCGTTTACACGATCGACATGCGCGGGCGCGGGCTGTCGGAGTGGGACAAGGACTGGAAGAACTACACCGTGCCGACCGAGGCGCTCGACGTCATCGACGTGCTCAACGCGCTGGGGCTGTCGCAGGTCGCGCTCGTCGGCACTTCGCGCGGCGGCCTCATCGCCATGGTGCTGGCGGCCATCCAGCCGTCGGCGATCGGGCTTGTCGTGATGAACGATATCGGTCCGGTGGTCGAGCAGGACGGCCTGATGCGGATTGCCGGCTACGTCGGGCGCACGCCGCTCCCGCGCACCTGGACCGAGGCCGCCGATCTGATGCGGCAGTGGAACGCGCGCGACTTCCCTGGCATCGGCCTCGATGTCTGGGAGGAGGCGGCTCGCCAGTGGTGGAACGAAAAGAACGGCGCGCCGGCCATGGGCTATGACCCGGAGTTGCGGAACACAATGTCGGTGCTGGACGGTCCGATGCCAGTGCTGTGGCCGCAGTTCGACGCGCTGGGGCGGGTCCCGGTCCTCGTCCTGCGCGGGGAAAAGTCGGATCTGTTGTCGGAGGCGACGGTCGCGGAAATGGTGCGTCGGCATCCGCAGTGCGCGTCCTACCTCGTGCCGGGGCAGGGGCACGCGCCAATGCTGAAAGATGCGGCCTCCATTGGCCGGATTGCCGAGTTCATTGCGGCGCGCGATGGGGCCGCACACGACGGCACGGGCCACGAGGCGGGTCCCGTCCCGG
>JBGSQO010000309.1:0-3530 GCA_041738055.1 Filomicrobium sp. | reverse complement strand
CGGCGCCTTCTCGCGCACGAGGCCGACCTCGACCGTCTTGCCGATCGGCGTCTGCGCGACGAGCCGGGGCAGGCCGCGCATGGAGGAGACGTCCTTACCGTCGAAGGTGACGATGACGTCGCTCTCCTTGAGGCCGGCCGTTGCAGCGGGACTGCCGGCCTCGATGCCGGCGACCAGGGCGCCCTTGCCCTCCGCGACGCCGAAGGATGCCGCCAGATCCTCGGTGATGGTCTGGATGCGGACCCCGAGCCAGCCGCGCCGCGTCTCGCCGTAGAGCTTCAGCTGTTCGAGGACGTTGACGGCGGTATCGGAGGGCACGGCAAAGCCGATGCCGATCGATCCGCCGGTCGGCGAGATGATGGCGGTATTGATGCCGATGACGTTGCCGTCCATGTCGAACAGCGGCCCGCCGGAGTTGCCCTTGTTGATGGCCGCATCGGTCTGCAGGTAGTCGTCGTAGGGCCCGGAGTTGATGTCGCGCTCCTTGGCCGAGATGATGCCGACGGTGACCGAGCCGCCGAGCCCGAACGGGTTGCCGATGGCCATCACCCAGTCGCCGACCTCGAGCCGGGCGGACGAGCCGAACTTGACCTGAGCCAAGGGCCTGGTCGGGGTCACCTTGAGCAGAGCGAGGTCGGTTTTGGCGTCGCGCCCGACCACCTTGTCGACCTTCAGCTTGGAGCCGTCGGAGAAGTTGACGATGATCTCGTCGGCATCCGTGATGACGTGGTTGTTGGTGACGACGAGGCCTTCCTTGCCGTCGATGACGAAGCCGGAGCCCAGCGAGGAGACCTTACGGCCGGCGCCCTCGCCGTTGCCGTCGCGGCTGAAGAAGTCGTCGAAGAACTCCTCGAACGGAGAACCTTTCGGCACGCTCGGCAGGGGCACGCCGCGGGGACCCTTGGCGACCTGGGTCGTCGAGATGTTGACGACGGCGCTGAGCAGTTTGCCGGCGACCGGTGCGACCGATTGAGGCCCGCTGGTCCAGGGGCGCTGGGCGGCTGCCGGCGTGGCGCCCGCAAGGCCGATGAGGATCGTTGCGGCAAGCGTCACACCCAGGGAGCGGATGCGCTGTCCCGGGGCATTCGGACGGAAGGCGGCGGGCATCGGGATCTCCAGTTGACCGGCATGCCGGGAGGGTTGGGCAAGGCCGCGGTCCTGTCAACGGCCTTGGCAGTGCTGCAGCTCACCCGCGGATCGCCCAGACGATGAACACGCCGATCACGACGGCGACCCAGCCCGACAGTTTCAGCTGGCCTTCCGGCATTTGCGAGGCGGCGGCCAGCATGCGCAGGGCGAGATGGGGAGCGACCGCCCACAAGAGGCCCTCGATGACGAGCACGAGGCCGATGGCGACCATAAAATCGATCATGAACGCTCACGCCTCGGACTGGCGAGCCCCGCCCTGGCGAGGCCTGGAATGGCGTGCCGCCCGGACGTAACGACTGTCCGGGCGGCTGCCAATGGATGTGTAACAGGTTGACCTCAGCGACCGCCCGGCCGTTGTCCAGCCTGCATCTCCGGCGCACCCTTGGCATTGGAGAAGTAGCGGAAGAACTCGCTGTCGGGCGAAATGACGAGGCGCGTGTCCTTCGACGACAACCCCTTCTCGTAGGCCTGCATCGACCGGTAGAAGGCGAAGAACTCGGGGTCCTTGCCGAAGGCGTCGGCGAAGATCTTGTTGCGCTCGGCATCGCCTTCACCGCGCATCTCTTCGGACTTCTTCGTGGCTTCGGCGCGGATCACGATGGCTTCGCGGTCGGCGGTTGCACGGATGCGGTTGGCCGACGCGTTGCCTTCGGCGCGCAGCTCGGCGGCCTCACGCTGACGCTCGGTCTGCATGCGCTGGTAGATGGCTTCCGAGTTGGCTTCCGGCAGGTCGGCGCGCTTGATGCGGACATCGACGACGGCCATGCCGAGGTCCTTGGCTTCGCGGTTCACCTGATCGAGGATCTGCTTCATCAGCGCCTCGCGCTTGTCCCGCACGACGTCCTGGAAGGTCGCGGCACCGAGCGCGCCGCGCAGGCCGGCCTCGAGCACGTTCGACAGCCGCTGGCGGGCGATCCGCTCGTCACGCACCTTCTGATAGAACAGCAGCGGGTTGACGATGCGGAAGCGCGCGAAAGCGTCCACGATCAGGCGCTTCTGATCCGAGGCGATCACTTCAAGCGGCTGGCTGTCGAGGTCGAGGATACGCTTGTCGTAATACTCGACCGTCTGCACGACGGGGATCTTGAAGTACAAGCCGGCGCCATTGACCGGCTTGCCGGCGGCGTCCGTCTTGAAGTCGTTGATCACTTTCACGGGCTTGCCGAACTCGAGCACGATGGCCTGCTCGGTCTGGCGAACGATGAACGCCGACAGGTAGGCGGCGGCGGCGGTGAGGCCGGCTGCAACGACGAAGAGTGCAAGGAGTGTGCGCATGAGGGTCACTGACCTCCCTGACGGGGCTGCTGGCCGCGATTGAGTTCGCCGAGCGGCAGGTAGGGCACGACGCCCGAGCCGGCGCCGAAGCTGTCGAGGATGATCTTGTCGGTGCCGCCGAACACGCGCTCCATGGTCTCCAGGAACATGCGCTTGCGGGTCACCTCAGGAGCCTTGGCGTACTCCTGGTAGATCTGATTGAAGCGGGCGGCCTGACCGCCGGCCTCCTGCACCGTCTGCTGCTTGTAGCCCTCGGCCTCCTGCAGGATTCGCTCCGCCTCGCCGCGTGCCTTGGGCACGATCTCGTTGGCATAACGCTGCGCTTCGTTCTGGAAGCGCTCCTGGTCGGCGCGGGCCGCCTGCACATCGCGGAAGGCGTCGATCACCTTGCCAGGAGGGTCGACCTTCTGCATCTGCACGCGGGTCACCCGGATACCGGCACCATAGCTGTCGAGCGTGCGCTGCATCAGTTGCTGCACCTCGCCCTGGATCTTGTCGCGGTCGCTGGTCAGGATCGGCTGAATCTCGCGCTTGCCGACCACCTCGCGCATGGCGCTTTCGCCGACTTCCTTGACGGTCGTTTCCGGGTTCTGGATGTTGAACAGGTACTGCTCGGCACCCTTCTCGTTCGTCGCCGGATCGATATCCTCGGCCTTAATGCGCCAGAACACTACGAAGTCGACGTCGACGATGTTCTCGTCGCCCGTCAACATCAGGCTCTCCTCGGCGACATCGCGCTTGGCGGAGGCGCCGCCGATCGAGCGCATGCCGACTTCGATGGAATTCTCACGCGTGACGCTCGGCAGCAGGACTTCCTCGATGGGGTAGGGCAGGCGGAAGTGCAGGCCGGGTCCCTGCTGGCGATTGAACTGACCGAACTGCAGCACGACGCCGAGCTGGTCTGGCTTCACCGTGAAGGTGAACGCATAGAACGCGACCACGGCGGCAGCCGCGACAAAGGCGAGGAACAGGATCGGGCCGGGGATGCCACCGCCGTGCATGACCTGCTTCATGCGGTCTGCCTGATGATTTGCTGCAATATTTCCATCTGGTCTTTGAAAAAGATCAGCGGGGAATATTCCCGGCCAAACTGCTGACTGACTTGC
>JBGSQO010000303.1:0-2250 GCA_041738055.1 Filomicrobium sp. | reverse complement strand
TCCGCGCGGGCTACGGCCACTCCTCGCCGCTGCCCCGGCAGGCCAACGCCTTCGAGACGGCCATCTCAGATATGTGGGAACTGTGCGATCACTTAGGGGTCGCGCGGTGTCCGATCCTGGCGCTGTGCGACGACTTCCACCTCGCGGTCGCAGCCGCCCATGCCGCACCCGAGCGTGTCTCGGCGATCGTGGCGCTCGGCCCGACGATGCCGGCCGTGGAGCGCGAGCACTTCGCGCGCATGCCGAAATGGACCCGGTTCATCTTCGCCACGGCCCGCCATGCACCGGGCACGCTGCCCTACCTCGCGCTGGCGTTCTTCGGCTTCATCCGGCGGATCGGACCGCGCCGCTCGATGCACGCTTTCATGGGCGAGTCGAAGGCCGACATGCGTGTCTTGGGCGATGACGAGGTGTTTGCGGCGCTGCTGGCCGGCTCGGAGATCGCCATTGGTCCGAGCCACTCGGCACACGCGGCCTGGGCAGCCGGGGCAATCTGCAACTACGCGGTGGACTGGAGCGACAAGCTGGCGGCCTGCCCGGTGCCGATGATCGCTTTCGCCGGCCACCACGATCCCTTCGCGCCGATTGCAACCACGCGCGAATATGCGGCGGCCATTCCCGGCTTGGTCCTGCACGAGGAACAGGATCTCGGCCAGTTGCTCTATCCGATATGGCCCAGGTTTCTCGCCGAGATCGAGACGCATTTGGACTGAACTCGGCCAAAGCTGGCGATGGATTTCTGAAGAAGTGCACCAACGAAGTCGGGCGGCTTCAGTTGCTCCGTCCCAAACTTGACGAATCCAAACCATCGGCGACGTCGCGACAGTGGCTATTGCGCTACGGGCGATCATCGCTGCTGCCTTGAGTGCAGTCGCACGTCACAGGCGGAGCGCTGCCCAGTCTGTTTTCTTTCGCTCAGCACACATGCCCGCCGCAACCATCGAGACTATCCTACCGCACAGGCATGGCACCCTTGTACGGAGTCCGCTTGGGGTCAAACGCGTCGCCAGCCGCTGACCTTGCTAACCATCCCAAGACAGATTTAGCCAGAAAGCTGCCCGTGGATCAACAGGATGCGAAGCTGCGGCGGCATCTTGGTCAAACTTCCGACTATGGAGACTGACCATGAATGACAACGACAGCCATACGACGCCCACTGGTAAGCCGCCACGACGACCGCCTTGGAACAAGGGCAAGTTGATCGGCGCGAAGCCGCCTCTCAGGCAGGGGCATGTGTGGTCGATCCGGACGCGGCTCCAGCTCGGACGGCGCACCCGTGACCTCGCACTGTTCAATCTTGCCATCGACAGCAAGTTGCGCGGTTGCGACGTGGTAGCTGTTCGCGTCGATGACGTGGCCCCCAATGGCTACGCGCTCGACCGAGCTACAGTTCGCCAGAAGAAGACCGGACGTCCGGTGCGGTTCGAGCTGACCGAGCAAACTCGGCAGGCTATCGACGAGCACCTTCGGATCGCCGGCAAGCGACCTGGCCAGTTCCTGTTCGCTGGCCGACGCGGTGTCGACAGCGGCCTGACCACCCGACAGTACGCACGACGTGTTGGCGAGTGGATTGCTGGCATCGGTCTCGATCCCCTGAAGTTCGGCACGCACTCCCTACGCACGACCAAAGCTACGCTGATCTACCGACGAACCGGCAACTTGAGGGCCGTGCAGCTCCTCTTGGGCCACACCAAGATCGAGAGCACAGTCCCTACCTCGGCGTCGAGATCGACGACGCGATTAAGATAGCGGAGAAAATCGACGTCTGAAGTACCCGGGCAGAGCTGCCACGCTCTGCCCGACCACATAGGGAGAGGTCGGGCCAATGACAGAAATGCCAAAGCACGCAGCAACTGTCCGGACCGAAGTGATCAGCGGAAGGCTCCTATTCGACCTTTGAGCTTGCCGTACGGGATGAGGACGATAGGATCGTGTGCTTCGCTCGCTTCATTGCAGAGTAGGCTGGGAGAAGCGCGGCCGAGTAGGGGGATCGCATGCGTCGTAGCGGAACGGGCCTTCTTGCATGGGTATTCGCGTGCGTCGTCCTGGCAACCCCAGCCTTCGCTCAGAAATCGATCAGGGTAGAATCCAACGGCCACCGCGGCGCCATCTGGGACGTCGCCTACTCCCGCGACGGCAGGTACCTGGTCTCGGCCAGCGACGACAAGACCGCGCGCGTCTGGGATACGACGACCGGGCAGACCCGCCTCGTCATTCGCGGCGAGATCGGCGAGGGCGATCACGGCAAGC
>JBGSQO010000299.1:0-3515 GCA_041738055.1 Filomicrobium sp. | reverse complement strand
TGGCGGACGGCCACGCCTTCAAGGGCTACCTGCCGGGCGGCGCGTCGGGCGGCATCCTGCCGGCGGCGATGGGCGATATCCCGCTCGACTTCGGCCAGCTGGAAAAGCACGGCTGTTTCGTCGGCAGTCATGCGGTCGTCGTGCTGTCGGACCAGGACGACATGAAGGCTGTTGCGCTGAACCTCATGAAGTTCTTCGAGGACGAGAGCTGCGGGCAATGCACGCCCTGCCGCAATGGCACGGAGAAAGCCGTCAAGCTGATGGCCGAGACGTCCTGGGACACCGACCTCTTGTCGGACCTCGCGCAGGTCATGCGGGATGCCTCCATCTGCGGCCTCGGACAGGCGGCCTCGAACCCGCTGATGAGCGTCATAAAATTCTTCCCCGAGGACCTGAAGTGAGGGCTGGCGCCGCGCAATCTCCCTCTCCCAGTCCTTACGGGGAGAGGGTCGGGGTGAGGGGCGACGGCATATTCCAACCGTCGAGATCGGCGCTGCCCCTCACCTTAGCCCTCTCCCCGCGAGCGGGGAGAGGGAACCCCATTCTCGATTGAACCGCTGGGACACAGATCATGACCAAGACAATCACCTTCGAGCTCGATGGGCGGACGGTCGAGGCACAGGCCGGCGAAACCATCTGGCAGGTGGCCAAGCGCGAGGGCACCTCGATCCCGCATCTGTGCTGGTTGCCGGAACCCGGCTATCGCGCCGACGGCAACTGCCGGGCGTGTATGGTCGAGATCGAGGGCGAGCGGGTGCTGGCCGCGTCCTGCCAGCGCAAGCCCGCGGCAGGGATGAAGGTGAAGACGGGCAGCGAGCGGGCCAAGAAGAGCCGGCAGATGGTTTTCGAGCTGCTGCTCGCCGATCAGCCGGCCAAGGCGGATAGCCACGATCCCAACTCCAAGTTCTGGGGCTGGGTCGGGGACATGGGGATTGCCACGACAAGCCGGTTCCCCAAGGCCGATAGGCCGGTCGCCGACACGACGCATTCCGCCATCGCGGTCAATCTGGATGCCTGCATCAACTGCGGGCTGTGCGTGCGCGCCTGCCGCGAGGTGCAGCACAACGACGTGATCGGCATGGCTTATCGCGGCTCCGGCGCCAAGGTCGTATTCGACTTCGACGAGGTGATGGGCTCGTCCACGTGCGTGGCCTGCGGCGAGTGCGTGCAGGCCTGCCCGACGGGCGCGCTGATCGAGGCCAACCTGCTCGACGCGGCCGGCAAACGCGTTCAGTTCGAGGACAAAAGCGTCGATACGCTGTGCCCCTATTGCGGCGTCGGCTGCCAGACCAAGGTGCACGTCAAGGACAATAAGATCCTCTACGTCGACGGTCGCAACGGTCCGGCCAACGAGAACCGCCTGTGCGTCAAGGGCCGCTTCGGCTTCGACTACATCCATCACCCGGATCGCTTGAAAAAGCCGCTGATCCGGCGCGAGGGCGTCGCCAAAGACCCCAACATGCAGCTGAAGCGCGAGGACGTGGGCAAGGTGTTCCGCGAGGCAACTTGGGAGGAGGCGCTCGATCTGGCCGCCTCCGGCCTCAAGCGCATCAAGGACAGCCGAGGCGGCAAGGCGCTCGCCGGGTTCGGCTCGGCCAAGGGCTCCAACGAGGAAGCCTACCTGTTCCAGAAGTTCATTCGCCAAGGCTTCGGGACCAACAACGTCGACCACTGCACGAGGCTTTGCCATGCCTCCTCGGTCGCGGCCCTGATGGAAGGCCTCAACTCGGGCGCTGTCACGGCGCCGTTCATGGCGGCCGAAGACAGCGACTGCATCATCGTCATCGGCGCGCGGCCGGCGCAGAACCATCCGGTGGCGGCGACCTACCTGAAGCAGGCTGCCGCTCGCGGTGCCAAGCTCATCATCATCGATCCGCGCAAGCATGGCGGCGGGCTCGGGCGCTACGCCTCCCACATGCTGCAGTTCAAGCCGGGTATGGACGTCGCGCTGTTGAACGCCATGCTCAACGTTATCATCACCGAGGGTATGGTCGACCGGCAATACGTGCAGGCGCATACCGAGGGCTACGAGGCGCTGAAGAAGGCCGTGATGGCCTTCAGCCCGGAGAAGATGGCGCCCGTTTGTGGCATCTCCGCCGAGACCATCCGCGAAGTCGCCCGCCTCTACGCCAAGTCCGAGCGGTCGATCATCTTCTGGGGCATGGGCATCTCGCAGCATACGCACGGCACCGACAACGCCCGCTGTCTCATCGCGCTCGCCCTCGTCACCGGCCAGATCGGCCGACGTGGCACGGGCCTGCATCCGCTGCGCGGCCAGAACAACGTGCAGGGCGCTTCCGACGCCGGGCTCATTCCGATGGTCTACCCCGACTACATCTCGGTCGAGGACCCGGCGACGCGGGCGAAATACGAGCGGCTGTGGGGGACGAGCCTCGATCCCAAGCGCGGGCTTACCGTCGTCGAGATCATGAAGGCGATCCACGCCGGCGAGATTTCGGGCATGTACATCATGGGCGAGAACCCGGCGATGTCCGACCCCGACGTGCAGCACGCGCGCGAAGCCATCTGCGAGCTTGAGCATCTCGTGGTGCAGGACATCTTCCTGACCGAAACGGCCTGGCACGCCGACGTCGTGCTGCCGGCCTCGGCGCACGCGGAGAAGTGGGGCACGTTCACCAACACCGACCGGCGCGTGCAGATCGCGCGGCCTGTCGTCTCGCCGCCTGGTGAGGCCCGGCAGGACTGGGAGCTGATTCAGGAACTGGCGCGGCGGGTCGGGCTTCCGTGGAATTACGGGCAGGTCTCGGAGGTGTTCGCTGAGATGACGCACGTGATGCCCTCGCTCGACAACATCACCTGGGAGCGGCTGCTGGAGGAGGGCGCCGTCACCTACCCGTGCGATGCCCCCGACAAGCCCGGCAACGAGATCATCTTCGCCACCTCGTTCCCGACCAAATCGGGCCGCGCCAAGCTGGTGCCGGCGAGCCTGCTCGCCCCCGACGAAATGCCGGACGACGACTATCCGATGGTGCTAACGACGGGTCGCGTGCTGGAGCACTGGCATACGGGCTCGATGACGCGGCGCGCCTCCAAGCTCGACGATCTGGAGCCCGAAGCGTTCGCCAGCTTGCATCCCGGCGAGTTGGAGCGCCTGGGGCTTGCGGCCGGCGACTTGGTCGAAGTCTCGACGCGCCGCGGCACGGTGCAGCTGAAGTCGCGCGCCGATCGCGACGTGCCGGAGGGCATGGTGTTCATCGCGTTCTGCTACGCGGAGGCCGCCGCCAATCTGCTGACCAACCCGAAGCTCGACCCGATGGGCAAGATCCCCGAGTTCAAGTACTGCGCGGCCAAGGTCGAGCGGGTGACGGTGCGGGCCGAAGCGGCGGAGTGAGAGTTCGGGGAGATGGGGAGATGGCCGGTGGCCAGATGGAGAATAAGAGTTACCACTCACCCTCCCGCAGTGCCGCGGCCAGCGCCTCCTGCCATGGCCGCGCCGAAATGCCGAGCCGCGTAGCGATCAGCCGGCAATCGAGCCGCGAGTTGGCCGGCCGTCG
>JBGSQO010000294.1:0-7051 GCA_041738055.1 Filomicrobium sp. | reverse complement strand
GCAGGGCGCAACCCGGCGACGGCCGCCAGCGCCGCCGCGTCCGGTCGGGCACGCCGCGCGATCCACTTTTCGATCACCTTGAGCACTGTCATGTGCGTGTCGCGTTCATCAGGTTCATGTCGGCTGATCTTCGTCAGTCGGTTGTTGCCCTGCCCGCTCTAGCCCCTCGCTGAGCGGTTCCGGAGTGCGGCCGGTGTCGCGGCGATCGGCAGTCGTGCCCTTTACAGAGAAGGATATGGACGCGATGTGGCTCATCACGGCTCCCTTCCAACTGCGCAACGCCGCGCTGACGATTTCGCTGCTGGCAACCGGCGCCCTGGGCTGGCTGCTGTGGAAGGTGCCCGAGTACGCCGCCCTCATCGCCGTACCGCTCGGCATCTTCGCCATCCTCTCGTTCATCGGCCTGCGCGACATTGCGCAGGGGCGGCATGCCATCCTGCGCAACTATCCCATTCTCGCCCATCTGCGCTTTCTGTTCGAGGGCATCCGTCCCGAGATGCGCCAGTATTTCTTCGAGGGCGACAAGGACGGCATGCCGTTCAGCCGCGACAAGCGCGCGATCGTCTATCAGCGCGCCAAGAACGCCCTCGACAAGCGGCCGTTCGGCACCCAGTACGACGTCTACCAGGACAGCTTCGAGTGGTTGTCGCATTCGATGGCGCCCAAGCCGGTCGCCGAGCAGCCGTTTCGCGTCATGGTCGGCGGACCGGACTGCACCAAGCCCTATTCGGCGTCCGTGTTCAACATCTCGGGCATGAGTTTCGGCGCCCTGTCGCCCAACGCCATCCGCGCCTTGAACAAGGGCGCCAAGGAGGGGCGGTTCGCCCATACGACGGGTGAGGGCTCGGTCAGCCGCTACCACAAGGAGCACGGCGGCGATCTCATCTGGCAGGTGGCCTCCGGCTACTTCGGCTGCCGCAATCCCGACGGTACGTTCTCAGCGGAAAAATTTGCCGAGACCGCGGCCCTCGACCAGATCCGGATGATCGAGCTGAAGCTGAGCCAGGGCGCCAAGCCCGGCCATGGCGGCGTCCTGCCTGCGGCCAAGGTCAACCGCGAGATCTCGCGCGCCCGTGGCGTACCCATGGGGCAGGATTGCGTATCGCCCGCCCGGCACAGCGCGTTCTCGACGCCCATCGGAATGATGCACTTCGTCGGCGACCTGCGCCAGCTGTCGGGCGGCAAGCCGGTCGGTCTCAAGCTCTGCGTCGGCCACCCGTGGGAGGTCCTGGCGCTGGTCAAGGCGATGCTGGAAACCGGCATTACGCCTGACTTCATCACGGTCGATGGCAAGGAGGGCGGCACGGGAGCTGCTCCCCTCGAGTTCGTCGATCACATCGGCACGCCGCTTCGGGACGGGCTCTCGCTGGTGCACAACGCGCTTGTCGGGGCCGCGCTGCGCGACCGCGTTCGTCTCGCTGCGTCGGGCAAGATCATCTCGGCGTTCGACATGGCGCGGGCGATGGCCATCGGCGCCGACTGGTGCAACTCGGCGCGCGGGTTCATGTTCGCGGTCGGCTGCATCCAGGCCCAGGCCTGTCACACCGACAAGTGCCCGGTGGGCGTCACCTCGCAGGACCCGGCCCGCTGGCGCGCGATCGTGGTTCCCGACAAGGCGGAGCGCGTTGCCAATTTCCACGCCGCAACCGTCAAGGCGTTGGCGGAACTGGTGGCGGCGGCCGGTCTCGACCATTGCCGCGATCTGGTGCCGGAACTGTTCTACCGCCGGATCTCGCACCGCGAGTTCATGTCGTTTGCCGAACTCTATCCGGCTTTGGAGCACGGCGAGTTACTCTCCGGCACGCGCGACCCTCGGTTCGTCCGTGCCTGGGACATGGCGCGACCGGATCGGTTCGACGTCACGCCCGGCCCGCGCATCTGAAGGCCGATATTCCGGTTCACGCGTAGAGTGCGGAGTCCGCTGAGCCCTGACGGGTGTGCTTCGAGGGGGCGCGATAGTCGCGCGAATCGATCCTGCGGACCGGCAGTGGCTCCCCTTCGGACGCGAGCCAGAGGTTGTGCTGCATCTGCAGGGCGAGCCAGAAGTGAGCCCCCTGACCGAAAGCCGTGCCGAGGCGGCGGGCAAGATCGACGTTGATGTCGCGCCGCCCGCGCAGCAATTCGCCGAGGCTGCGGGCGCTGATCTTCAAGTGTTTGGCTATTTCGATGCGGGTGAGCTTCAGGCTCGGGAGGATATCCTCCCTGAGGACTTCGCCTGGATGCGGCGGAGGCGCACTTCTATCGTAGATGTCTTTGATGGGCATGTTCGATCGGATTGTTTGGGGGTGCCGGTGGAGCGCATGTGAGCGCCTTGAGCCGGGTCTCAAGGTAGGTGAGACTGGTAAATGAATGGTTGAATATGACGTTTTTTAGACAGATGCGACATTATTGATTGCAATAGTCACAAACAAGTCAACTTGGTGTCTTGCAGCAGGGAACCATTATACTCCCCATTCATATTCGATTAATCTCCGGAAGATTGCGTGTGGTGGGCCGGTCATTGATGGTTCGAAATAACCTCCTCGACGGCGGCGCGCTGCAGGTCGTCCCCAATCACATGCCCTCCGCCGCTGGACCGCCCCGAATCTTGGTGTAGGACAAGCATTCTGCAAGGGAGGCCCGCCGATGAACATCAATGCCACGATCGCCAGTGAACTGGGCGTTCAGGTCAGCCAAGTCGCCGCCGCCGTGGAGTTGCTGGGCGAGGGCTCGACCGTCCCGTTCATCGCCCGCTACCGCAAGGAGAAGACCGGCGGCCTCGACGACACGCAATTGCGCAAGCTGGAGGAACGGCTCGGCTATCTGACCGAGTTGGAATCGCGCCGCGCGACGGTGCTGAAATCCATCGTCGACCAGGGCAAGCTGACGCCCGAACTCGAGCGCGCCATCGCAGGGGCCACCACCAAGGTCGATCTCGAAGACCTTTATGCCCCGTATAAGCCCAAGCGCCGCACCAAGGCGATGATTGCCCGCGAGGCGGGACTGGAGCCACTCGCCGACCTCATCCTGGCCGATCCCACACGAAGCCCCGAGACCGAAGCCGCGCGCTTCCTGCGCCCCGACGACGGCGTGGCCGACGTAAAGGCCGCCCTCGACGGCGCCCGCGCCATTCTGGTCGAGCGCATCGGCGAGAACGCCAAGCTCATCGGCGACGTGCGCGAATGGCTGTGGTCCCAGGGCATCCTCTCCTCCAAAGTGGCCAAGGGCAAGGAGGCGGCGGGCGCCAAGTTTTCCGACTATTTCGAGTTCGCCGAGCCGGTCCGCGAGCTGCCCTCGCACCGCGCACTCGCCCTGCTGCGCGGCCGCAACGAGGAGATCCTGGACCTGGCCCTCGACGTGCCGACCGAGCCCGGCCGCCCGCACCCGGCCGAACTCAAGATCATGACCGCCTTCGGGATCGCCGAGCGGGGGCGGCCGGCCGACAAGTGGCTCACCGACACCGCCAAGGTCGCCTGGAAGGCCAAGCTGTCGATCTCGCTGGTCGTCGACCTGCTGACCCGGCTCAAAGAGCGGGCCGATGCCGGCGCCATCGACGTGTTCAAGGCGAACCTCAAGGACCTGATGCTGGCAGCCCCTGCCGGGGCCCGCATCACCATGGGCCTCGACCCCGGCATCCGGACCGGCGTCAAAGTCGCCGTCGTCGACCGTACCGGCAAGGTGCTGGATACATCCACCGTCTATCCGCACGAGCCGCGCAACGACTGGCACGGCTCGCTCGCAGCCCTTGGCGCGCTGGCCATCAAGCACAAGGTCGAGCTGATCGCCATCGGCAACGGGACGGCCAGCCGCGAGACCGACAAGCTCGCCGCCGAGCTTCTGAAAAAGCTGCCCGATCTCAAGATGACCAAGGTCATGGTCTCGGAGGCCGGCGCCTCGGTCTATTCGGCCTCGGAGCTGGCGGCCAACGAGTTCCCCGATCTCGACGTGTCGCTGCGGGGTGCCGTCTCCATTGCGCGGCGCCTGCAGGACCCGCTGGCGGAGCTGGTCAAGATCGAGCCCAAGGCGATCGGCGTCGGCCAGTACCAGCACGACGTCGACCAGACCGCCCTTGCCCGTTCGCTGGATGCTGCCGTCGAGGACTGCGTGAACTCCGTCGGCGTCGACGTGAATATGGCATCAGCCCCGCTGCTGGCCCGTGTCGCTGGCCTCAATACGACGATCGCCGGCAACATCGTCGCCTATCGCAACGACAACGGCGCCTTCAAGAAGCGCAGCGAGATCAAGAAGGTGGCCCGCCTCGGCCCGAAGGCGTTCGAGCAGGCGGCCGGCTTCCTGCGCATCATGGACGGGGCCAATCCGCTGGATGCCTCCGCCGTCCACCCCGAGGCCTACGAGGTCGTCGAGAAGATCGCCGAGAAGACCAAGCGCCCGCTGAAATCCATGATCGGCGATAGCGCGTTCCTGCGCACCTTGCGTCCGGCCGAGTTCGCCGATGCCCGTTTCGGCGTGCCGACCATCACCGACATCATCGCGGAATTGGAAAAGCCCGGCCGCGATCCCCGCCCCGAGTTCAAGACCGCGAGTTTTGCGGAGGGCGTGGAGAAGATCTCCGACCTCGAGCCGGGCATGGCGCTGGAAGGCGTCGTGACCAACGTCACTGCGTTCGGCGCGTTCGTCGACATCGGCGTGCATCAGGACGGCCTGGTGCACGTCTCGGAGCTGGCCGACCGCTTCGTCAAGGACCCGCGCGAGGTGGTCAAGGCCGGCGACGTGGTGAAGGTGCGCGTCAAGGAGGTGGACGTTCCCCGCAAGCGCATCGCGCTGACCATGCGCTCGGGCCAGATCGAGCGGGGCGCACCGGGAGATCGTCGCGGCTCGGGTTCACCGCCGGCCCGCAGCCAGTCCGCTCCGCCCCCGCGCGCGGCCAAACCCGCCGACAAGTCCGCCGGCAGCCACGGCGACTCTGCCTTTGCCGCGGCGTTGCGACAGGCGCAGGAGAAGGGTCGGAAGTGAAGACGGGGGGCTTTGCCCCCATACGCGCTAATTTTAGATGGCACCCGCAGATTTCGCTCCGCGAAGTAGGGCTGCCGCCCTACAACCCGCCCGGAGGGACACCCTCCGGACCGCCTGCTTTTTGTGACCTGGCGTCAAAAAAGGGAGGGGGTTCGGGGGTTTCCGGCGCCCGAGCGGGGTCGTGCCGAAGGCGCGCGGGGCGCGAGCGCGGCAGCCGAGTTGCGAAGCAAGTTTGCGGGCAGGCAGGGCAAAGTTAGCGCTTATGCGCCTTTACCCCACCGCCGGGACGAGGCGCTCGACGACCTTGGCGGAGGAGACGACGCCGGGCATGCCCGCGCCCGGATGCGTGCCGGCGCCCACCAGATATAGCCCCGCGATGCTCTCGGACTTGTTGTGGAAGCGGAACCAGGCCGACTGGGTGAAGTGCGGCGAGATGGAGAAGCCCGCACCCGCCATGCTGAGATAGCGGTCGGCGAAGTCGTCGGGCGTCATGGCGAAGTCGGCGACCATGGAGTCGCGCAGGCCCGGCATCATGGTCGATTCCAGCGCGGTCACTATGCGCTCCT
The DNA here is from genome assembly GCA_041738055.1 of Filomicrobium sp. Classification (GTDB taxonomy): domain Bacteria; phylum Pseudomonadota; class Alphaproteobacteria; order Rhizobiales; family Hyphomicrobiaceae; genus Filomicrobium. The sequence continues at coordinate 1,532 of JBGSQO010000294.1, read as the reverse complement.
TCAATTTCGGACCTTCCACCGCCCAGTCGATCCGCGCGTTGGTGTTGGGCACCGGGCAGAGCACGTAGAAGCTGTCGCAGCCCGCTGGCGCAAAGCTCGGGTCGGTGGCGGTCGGACGGTGGACATACAGCGAGAAGTCGTCGGCGAGCTTGCCGCGCCGGAAGATATCGGCGAGGTGCTCGCGGTAGCGCGGGCCGAACCAGATCGTATGGTGGGCGATGTCGGGGTAGGTCCGCCGCGTGCCGAAATACAGCACGTAGAGGCCCATGGACAGGCGCGAGCGGCGCTTCAGCCGGAGTGCGGGGCCTTGGACGTGCTCGGGCAGCATGTGTTCGTAAAGGTGCAGCGGATCGCAGTTGGAGACGACGGTGGCCGCCGCAATTTCGCTGCCGTCCGCCAGCCGCACGCCAGTGACGGTGCGGCCTGCGAGCGCGATCTGATCGACCGTCGTGGAGAGGCGGATCTCGATGCCCTCCTCCCGCATCAACCGCTCGAAGGCGGCAATCAGCGCGCCGGTGCCACCCATCGCAAAGTACACGCCCCACTGCCGCTCCAGGTAGTGGATGAGGCCGTAGATGCTGGTCGTCTCGAAGGGATCACCGCCAACCAGCAGCGGCTGGATGGAGAACGCCTGCCTGAGCTTGGGGTTCTTGAGGTGGGCGCAGATCAGCTGCCAGACGGTACGGTCGGCACGCAGGCCAGCCAGCCGCGGCACCTGTGCCAGCATGGTTTTCAGATCGTGGAACGGCTGGTCGGCAAGCTCGGTGAAACCAGCGTCGAACAGCTTGCGGGAATGCTCCAGCAGCTTCAGATAGCCGTCCGCGTCTTCGGGCTCGAAGCGACGGATTTCGGCCAGCGTGTCGTCGACGGTGCCGCCGTAGTCGAATGTCGTGCCGTCGTTGAAACGGAAGCGATACCAGGGGTCGAGCGGCACGAACGTCACGTAGTCTTCGCGCCGCTTGCCGAATAGCGCAAACAGCTCATCGAACAGGAACGGCGCGGTGATGACAGTCGGTCCAGCGTCGTGGCGGAAGCCGTCCTTTTCGAATACCTGCGCGCGCCCGCCGATCCGCGGGCCCCGCTCGATGAGGACGACGTGATAGCCCTTGGCCTTGAGCCGGAGTGCTGCCGCAATGCCGCCGAGGCCCGCGCCGATGACCACGGCCGTCCGAGCGGGGTCGGTCGCCGCACGCTGAGCCATCGCGGCTGTCGTGTCGATATCCATCGCGGTCATGTCGTACCTCTTAGCGGGCAGGGATCGGGACGGTTGCGGCCAGCGGGCCGAATGTCCGGGTGGGGTGCCTCTGATTGAAAGGCCTTACGCACGCTGCCGGTGAACCAGTTCTGTCGCACGAGCGTTGGAATAAGCGGGTTCAGCAGCAAGGAGCAACGCCGTTGCGCAATCCCGCCCTGATATGGCCGGCGACCGTCAAGCCCGCCCAGTCTTGCGACCGCGCGGACCGGCTGCGCGAGCGGATCGATGCGCGGCTGGCCAGTCTGGCGGACGGCTATCACCCGCAGCCGCTGGGGGA
>JBGSQO010000292.1:0-3072 GCA_041738055.1 Filomicrobium sp. | reverse complement strand
GAGGCCGCCCGAACCGCCCCGCCGGGCTTGCGCAGCGCCGTCCCGATGCTCGACTGGGCCGGGACCTACACGCGCCAGACGCTGACCAGCGACCTCCTGGCAGCGGTCATCGTCACCATTATGCTGATCCCGCAGAGCCTCGCCTACGCCATGCTGGCCGGCATGCCGCCGGAAGCCGGCCTCTATGCGTCGATCCTGCCGCTCATCGCCTACACGATCTTCGGAACGAGCCGCGCGCTGGCCGTCGGCCCGGTCGCCGTCATTTCGCTGATGACCGCTTCCGCCATCGGCGCTATTGCCACTCCCGGAACGGTCGACTATGCCACGGCCGCCATCCTGCTGGCGTTCATGTCCGGCCTGATGCTGGTGGCGATGGGCTTGTTCCGGCTGGGCTTCCTGGCGAGTTTCCTCAGCCATCCGGTGATCTCGGGCTTCATCACCGCCTCCGGCCTCATCATTGCCGCCAGCCAGCTGAAGCACATCCTCGGCGTCAAGGCCGAGGGCGAGAACCTGCCCGCGTTACTCGCCGACATCTGGGCACACCTCGGCACCACCAACCTGTGGACGCTGGCTATCGGCGTCTCGGCCACCGCCTTCCTGTTCTGGTCGCGGCGCAGCCTCAAACCGGTGCTGATCGGCGCGGGATGGGACAAGCGCACCGCCGATATCGTCCAGAAGGCTGCCCCCGTCGCCGCCGTTGCGCTCACCACGTTGCTGGCGTGGCTCCTGTCGCTGCAGGCTGCCGGCGTCAAAATCGTCGGCGCCATCCCCATGGGCCTGCCGCCGCTCTCGACGCCCTCGCTCGATCCCGCTCTGTGGCGCGAGTTGCTCGTCCCGGCCCTGCTGATCAGCATCGTCGGCTTCGTCGAGAGCGTGTCGGTGGCCCAGACGCTGGCCGCCAAGCGCCGCCAGAAGATCGCGCCCAACCAGGAGTTGATCGGTCTTGGCGCCTCGAACCTGGCCGCCTCGGTCAGCGGTGGCTTTCCCGTTACCGGCGGCTTCGCCCGCTCCGTCGTCAACTTCGACGCCGGCGCCGAGACCCCGGCAGCGGGCGCCTTCACCGCCGTCGGCATCCTGGTGGCGGCCTTGCTGCTGACGCCGTTCCTCTACTATCTGCCCCAGGCGACGCTGGCCGCCACCATCATCGTCGCCGTGCTGTCGCTCGTTGACCTCGGCGCCCTGAAGCACACCTGGGACTACTCCCGTCACGACTTTATGGCCATGCTCGGCACCATCCTGGCGACCCTGCTGTTCGGCGTCGAGATCGGCATCATCACCGGCGTGGCGACCTCCATCGGCCTGCATCTGTGGCGCACCAGCCGGCCGCATTGCGCCGTCGTCGGCCTCGTCGCGGGCAGCGAGCACTTCCGCAACATCAAGCGCCACGACGTCCTGACGAGCCCCCGCCTCGTCGGTCTGCGCATTGACGAAAGCCTCTACTTCGCCAACGCCCGCTTCCTGGAGGATCAGGTCAGCGCACTCATCGCCGACAAGCCGGAAATCGAGCACGTCGTCCTGATGTGCTCGGCAATCAACCACATCGACGCCAGCGCGCTGGACAGCCTCGAGGCCATCAACCGCAACCTGAAGGATGCCAAGGTCGGCTTCCACCTGTCCGAGGTCAAGGGCCCCGTGATGGACCGCTTAAAGCGCAGCCACTTCCTGGAGCACCTCAACGGCCAGGTGTTCCGCTCCCAGTACGACGCCGTCGAAGCCCTGACACCCGAGATCGTCCGCTGATCCAGACTGACCCTCTGGCAACAGCCAGGATCTTCTCCGGATTGGGCTCTCGACAGGTCTGCCGTCTTCTGACACATGCAATGTCCGCGCACGTCGGCAATTTGCACTGAGGGGGGCACACGATGCGGACGTTAGGCTTTGGAGCAGGCATGGCCCTGTCCGTCCTGATGGCTGGCTGTGCCGCCCCACTCGCCGTCAACGAAGTGACCTCAATCGTTCCCAAGACCAAGTCGGCGGTTGGAACCGACGTCTACGCCGGCCGCCGCACCGCCGGCGAGCAGGTCCCAGAATTCACCGGCGAGCATCTTCTCGAGGTCCGCACCTACACCAGCGAGCCGGGCCCCCTCGGCGATCCGGTCCGCGGCAAGGAAATCGCCGGCGCCAAGTGCCGGGTGGAGACGACCGAGTTCCACGCCGACGCGGTGACCCCGGCCAAGGTCCGCCTGCCGCTCTACCGCGAGAAGTCGAGCCCGCTATCGGTCTCCTGCGCCCATGATGCCCATAAACAGGCGATGACGACGGTTGCCGCCTACAACGCTTCCAGCGCCGAGCGGCGCCAGATGATGAGCACCGGCGCCTCCTCGGGCGGTCTGATCGGCCTGGCTGTTGGCGCCGTCGCTGCTGGCGTCATGGAGGCCAACGCCGATCCCAAGCTCGACATGTACTCCTATCCAGCGGCCCACGTGGTCATGACGCCGACGGCCGCACCCGCAACGGCGCCCGCCAAACCGGAGGCGAAGGAACAATGACACGTTCGGCAGCCAAGTCGACGGGATGCCGGAGCCCCATAAATCTCCGTAACGGTAACAAAGCATTACCGTCTTGCTGCCACACTCGACAGGCAACAAGAGTTGGGGTAATGCCCGGCGAGCACGCCGTTCGACGTCCTCCGCCAGCCCGCGACAGTCCCGGTGTGATCTCGTAATGCGTATGCTCCGCCTTTTCGCCACTCTCGCCGCACTCTTCGCCTCGGTGGCCGCTGCCAGCGCGCGCGAACCCGGCGAGCTGGACAGCGCACGCCTCACCAAGGCCGTGGCCGGCGCCACACTGCATCTCGACAGCCCAATCGGCCTGACGCTTCCCATCGTGTTCTCCCCCGAAGGCGACATGACCGGCGAGGCCGGCGGCCTGTCCTTCTTCCTCGGCGCCAGCCGCGATCGCGGCCGCTGGTGGATTGCCGACGACAAGCTGTGCAAGAAGTGGAATGTCTGGTTCGAGGCCAAGACCAAGTGCGTGTGGGTGCGCATGGACGGCAACACGATCCGCTGGCGTCACGCCGACGGCAGCACCGGCAATGGCGTGATCGTCGCGCGCAAAGCTGTCGTCGCCGAT
>JBGSQO010000283.1:0-10924 GCA_041738055.1 Filomicrobium sp. | reverse complement strand
GATGCGGGCTCCGGCAGCGGCCGACTGGAGAACGTCACCCGCATCTTCCAGCAGAACCCCGCCGGCTCGGCCGGCCAGCACTACGGCTCGCGCATCGTCATCGACAAAACCGGCGCCCTGTTCGTCACGACGGGCGATCGCGGCAACATGAGCGACAAGGCGCAGGACCCGGCCGTGACCATCGGCAAGGTGATCCGCATCAATCCCGACGGCTCGGTCCCTACCGACAACCCGAAAGTCCAGGGCTGGGCGCCGGAAGTCTGGTCGATCGGGCATCGCAATATCCAGGGAGCCGTGCTCGATCCGGCGACCGGCAAGCTGTGGACGGTGGAGCATGGCGCACGCGGCGGCGATGAACTCAACCAGCCGCAGCCGGGCCGCAATCACGGCTGGCCGGTCATCTCCTACGGCCGGCACTATTCCGGGTTCAAGATCGGCGAGGGCACCCAAAAGTCAGGGATGGAGCAGCCCGTCTATTACTGGGACCCGTCGATCGCCACCTCGGGGCTGGAAATCTACACCGGCGAACTGTTCCCAGCCTGGAAGGGCAATCTGCTGGTCGGCGGCCTGGCCGGGGCGCACATCGCGCGGCTCGTCGTGAAGGATGGTCAGGTCGTCGCCCAGGAGAAGCTGGCGGAGGGGCGCGGCGACCGCTTCCGCGATGTGCGCCAGGGCCCCGACGGGGCGATTTACGCCCTGACCGACGACAACAACGGCGAAATCCTGCGCATCGCGCCCGCGAAGTGAGGCCCTTGGATACTGCTGGTTCAAGTCGCGAGCCGTTCAGCGGTCCACCTCAGCCGCCATTCTCCTCCGGCGTCAGCCACAGCACAGCCGTCGCTCCGTCGGCCTGCAACAGCCGGATCAGGTTGCGGTTGGTGTCGAACGTGCCGGCCAACGGCAAGGCGGCCCGGATCGCGGCGTCCTGGCGGGCGAGGCTCCCCGTGCACCCGTCGCCTTGGGCAACCTTGGCCTCGAGCATGATGCGGATCGTTGTGCCGTCCTCGATGTAGCTTCCGCCGAGTGGAGCACAGCCTGTGGCGCCCTCGAGGCGTCCGTTCGCCAGCTTCAGCCAAGGCCCCGAGTCGGGAGCAACGCTGTAGAGCCCGCCATCGTGCAGGTAGGAGACGATCTTCTGCCGGCCGCCCGTCAGCGCGATCGTCGGGGCGAGCGCCAGATGCGCAACGGCTGTCCCGTCGGAAGCTGCGAACCGCAGGGTTTCCCCATCGCGCACGTATCTCTCGGTCTTCTCGATGGCTTCGAGGTAGTGCCGTTCGGTTTCGGCCGCCTCGCCCAAACAGCCGCGCCGCGTCATGCGGCCGAGCTTGATCGTCAGGCGCCCGCCGTCATCGACGGCATATGTGCCGCCGAAGAAATTACAGGACGTGGCGCCGGACACCTCGCCAGCGTCGAAGCGGATGTCTCCGGCGAGTTTGCTCGGGCCGTCGGCAAAGCCCGTCACGCGCCAGAACGTGCCGTCGAGCGGATCGGCGGCGCGAGCGGGGATCGCAGCGGCCAGTACCGCGACGACGGCTGCAAACACGACGCCCAACCGAACGCCAGACCCTGCTCGGCCATCCTTCATCACTCGACTATCTCCCTGGGCTGCCAGGACCGGCGCCACCGATATTGGGAGTGCCATCGCCACTCTCCTTGATGCGCTCGATCTGGCGGGTCTGCACCATCTCCGCCGACGCGATCTGGCAGTCCTTGTCGCGGTCGAGCATGGTAAAGGCCGGGTTCGGCTTGTCGGCCATCTCCTGGGCGGTCAGCCGGCCATCGCCGTTGAGATCGAAGAAGCCCATGCCGGCAGTCTCGAACAGCCGATCCTGGCGGACGATGCTCTGATATTCCTCGCTGCTCAGGGCGCCATCGCCGTTCTTGTCGGCGGAGCTGAACAGTTCCCGCGTGTAGGCTTTCCACTCGTCGCAGGTGACGGTGTTGTTCTTGTCGAGATCCCAGGTCTGGGCGGCACTGATGAACATCAGCTCCGGACCGGAGGCCTTGGCGAAGGGGTTGGAAATGCCGCCGCCGCATCCGCAGAGCAAGAGCCCCACGGGCACGAGCATCGCGAGTCCCGGCCGTCGCAGCCCCATTTCAGCTCCCCACGCCATTCTTTTCGTCGAACCTCCCCGCATTTTCTTTAGCCCTTAACCTTTCGGCAGCCGCAAGTCCATTGACCGGCGGACGGAAGGGTTGCGGGGCCACGTTGACAATCGCCCCTGCCTCGCCCATTGTCCCGCCCAAATCCGAGAAGGCCCGGAAACGAGCCGCTCCTTCGCACATGACCTTGCGCTTTTCGCGGCCGTTCCGCGGCAAACCGGGTCGGGAGGCAAGGGGTCAACACCCGCCAGCGCGTTGCGCCCGCGGGTGCTTTGGTGTTTTGGGCATTCGCACGAGGGGCCGCTCTACAGCGGCGGGGAGAGCGCAGATGTTGAAAATCTGGGGCCGCACGACCTCGGTCAACGTGCAGAAGGCGCTGTGGGCGGCCGAGGAAACCGGCTTGGCGTTCGAGCAGACGGACGCCGGTGGCCCGTTCGGCGGCCTCGACACGCCGGAGTTCGGCTCGCTGAACCCGGCCCGCCAGATCCCCGTTCTGCAGGACGGCGACTTCTCGTTGTGGGAGTCTGGCGCCATCGTGGCTTACTTACTTGAGACGTATGGTGGCGATCGCGTCGGCCCGCAGAATGGCCGCGAGCGGGCGCAGTCGATGCAGTGGAGCGACTGGTGCCAGTTCCGGCTCTACCGGGATGTCATCCAGACCTGTTTCACCCAGATCGTGCGGGTCACGGCGGCCGATCGCGATCACGCCCTCCTTGCCGCAGGAGCACGCAGCGCCGGCGAGCAGCTGGCCATCCTCGACGCCCATCTGGCCGGCCGCAATTTCATCGTGGGCGATCGTCTTACCGCAGCCGACATCGTCATCGGCGCGCTGATGCACCGCTATTCCACGATGCCGATCGAGCGGCCGGCGCTCACCAACGTGGCGCGCTGGCACCAGGGTCTGATGGCCCGGCACGGCTTCCGGACCTACATCATGGTCGACTGGGAGCACATGAAGGTTCCCGGTGCATGACGGTGGCTGAGACACGAGGCGCAGGACGCTGATGTTCGAGACCCTTTCGGATCGCCTGTCGGCGGTCTTCGATAAACTGACCAAGCGCGGCGCCCTGTCGGAGAGCGACGTTGCCGAGGCCATGCGCGAGGTTCGGCGCGCCCTGTTGGAGGCCGACGTCGCCCTCGACGTGGTGCGGACGTTCATCGATAAGGTGAAGGAGAAGGCGGTCGGCCGGGAGGTCGTCAAGTCGGTCACCCCCGGCCAGATGGTCGTCAAGATCGTGCACGACGAGCTCGTCGCGATGCTTGGCTCGGATGCCGATCCGATCGACCTCAACGCCGCCCCCCCGGTCGGCATCCTGATGGTCGGCCTGCAAGGTTCGGGCAAGACCACGACGACAGCGAAAATCGCCAACCGCATCAAGACTGTGTTCAAGAAGAAGCCGCTGATGGCTTCGCTCGACACGAGGCGCCCGGCCGCACAGGAGCAGCTCAGGGTTCTGGGCGAGCAGACCGGCGTCGATACCCTTCCGATCGTGGCCGGCCAGACGCCGCAGCAGATCGCGCTGCGCGCCCAGCAGGCAGCAAAGCTCGGCGGTTACGACGTCGTGCTGTTCGATACCGCCGGCCGCGTCACGCTGGACGAAGGCCTGATGCTGGAAGCCAAGGAGATTGCCGAGCTGGTCCGGCCGCACGAGGTGCTGCTCGTCGCCGACAGCCTGACCGGCCAGGACGCCGTCAACACGGCCAAGGCGTTCGACCAGCGCATCGGCATCACCGGCATCGTGCTGACCCGCGCCGACGGCGATGGCCGTGGCGGCGCCGCGCTCTCCATGCGGGCGGTGACGGGCAAGCCGATCAAGCTGTTGGGCGTCGGCGAAAAGTGGGATGCGCTGGAGGATTTCCATCCCCAGCGGGTGGCCGGCCGCATTCTCGGCATGGGCGATGTCGTCAGCCTCGTCGAAAAGGCGGCGCAGACCATCGACATCGAGAAGGCCCAGAAGATCGCCCAGAAGATGAAGAAGGGCGCCTTCGATCTGGAGGACCTGGGCGATCAGCTGAAGCAGATGCAAAAGATGGGCGGCATGGGCGGCGTGCTGGGCATGCTGCCGGGCATGGGCAAGCTCAAGGGCCAGCTCGATGCCGCCAATCTCGACGACCGCATTCTGAAGCGCCAGGGCGCCATCATCTCGTCCATGACGCCCTACGAGCGGCGCAACCCCAAGGCGCTGGATGCCAAGCGCAAGCGGCGCATCGCCGGTGGCTCGGGCACCAAGGTCGAGGACATCAACAAGCTCCTGAAGATGCACCGCCAGATGGCGGACATGATGAAGATGATGGGCAAGAAGGGCATGATGGGCCGCATGATGGGCGGTCTCGGCATGCCCGGCATGGGGGGAGGCGGCGGCGCCCCCAGCGAGGCGGAGCTGGCCCAGATGCAGGCCGAGATCGCCCGGCTCGATCCCAAGGCGCTGGAACAGCTGCCCAAGGAGATGCGCGAGCAGATCGCAGGTCTCGGCTCGGCCAAGCCCGGCGGCGGTGGTAGCACCGGGCCGGGCCCGAAGCTGCCGGGCCTGCCAGGGTTGCCCGGGGGCGGGCTGCCCGGTCTCGGCGGCGGTGGCCTACCCGGCCTTCCCGGCCTCCCCCGTGGCGGCCTGCCGAGACTGCCGGGAGGCTTTCCAGCGCGCGGCGGCAAGAAGAAGCGCTAGCTCGGAATAAAATTCGCATTGCCCTGGCCGATCGAGGCGTCGATCGGCCGGCGGCAGGTTTCATCCACGACGCAAAACACTGATCGGTTCAAACCGAAAGACAACGGAGAAAGACAAGACCATGGCAGTCAAGATTCGCCTCGCCCGCGGCGGCGCCAAGAAGCGCCCGTATTACTACGTCGTCGTCGCCGAGGATTCCTCGCCGCGTGATGGCCGCTACATCGAGCAGATCGGCACCTACAATCCGATGCTGCCGAAGGATTCGGGCGAGCGCGTGAAGATCGACGTGGAGCGCGCTCGGTATTGGCTGTCGGTCGGCGCCCAGCCCACGGACCGTGTCGCCCGCTTCCTGTCCACGCAGGACCTGACGACCCGCGAGGCGCGCAACAATCCCGAAAAGATGCTGCCGAAGAAGAAGGCTCAGGAGCGCATGAAGGCGCAGGAAGACAAGCGCAAGAAAGCCGAAGAAGCCGCCAAGGCCGCCGCCGAGGGTTGAGGCCGCGCGCCCGTCTTCCCCCCTCTCTCCGTCCTTCACGGGGAGAGGGGAAACGAGCGCCGGCTCCCACCTCACCCCTTGTCACGTGCCCCCAGCGTCCGGAGCCGCAGCGCCTGCAGGCGGATGAAGCCGGCGGCGTCCTTCTGGTCGTAGGCGCCGCGGTCGTCTTCGAAGGTGACGAGCGTGTTGGAATAGAGCGACTTCGTGCTCGAGCGGCCGATCACGATGACGTTGCCCTTGTAGAGCTTGAGGCGCACCTCGCCCTCGACGTGCTCCTGGCTCTTGTCGATAGCCGCCTGCAGCATCTCGCGCTCGGGCGAGAACCAGAAGCCGTTGTAGATCAGCTCGGCATAGCGCGGCATCAGCTCGTCCTTGAGGTGGGCCGCACCCCGGTCCAGCGTCAGGCTCTCGATGGCGCGATGGGCCGCAATCAGGATCGTGCCGCCGGGCGTCTCGTAGATGCCGCGCGACTTCATGCCGACGAAGCGGTTCTCGACGAGATCAACGCGGCCGATGCCGTTGTCGCGGCCGAGATCGTTGAGCCTAGCCAGCAGGCTCGCCGGGCTGAGCTTTTCCCCGTTGATGGAGACCGCGTCACCCTTGGCAAAGCCCATGGTGATGATGGTCGGAGTGTCGGGCGCATCCTCGGGCGCGATGGTGCGCATGTACACGTACGGAGGCGGCTCGACGGCCGGGTCCTCCAGCACCTTGCCCTCGGAGGAGGAGTGCAGCAGGTTGGCATCGACCGAGAACGGGGCCTCGCCGCGCTTGTCCTTGGCGATCGGGATCTGGTGGGCCTCGGCGAAGGCGATCAGGTCCTCGCGGCTCTTGTAGGCCCACTCGCGCCAGGGGGCGATGACCTTGATCGACGGCTCCAGCGCGTAGTAGCCCAGTTCGAAGCGGACCTGGTCGTTGCCCTTGCCGGTGGCGCCATGGCAGACGGCATCGGCGCCGACTTTGCGGGCGATCTCGATCTGGCGCTTGGCGATCAGCGGGCGGGCAATCGACGTGCCGAGCAGGTAGATGCCTTCATACAGCGCGTTGGCCCGCATCATCGGGAACACGTAGTCGGAAACGAACTCCTCGCGCAGGTCGTCGATGAAGATGTTCTCGGGCTTGATGCCGAGCAATTCGGCCTTCTTGCGGGCGGGTTCGAGTTCCTCGCCCTGACCGAGATCGGCGGTGAAGGTGACGACCTCGGCCTGATAGGTCTCCTGCAGCCACTTCAGGATGATCGAGGTGTCGAGGCCGCCCGAGTAGGCGAGCACCACCTTTTTCACGGTGCCGGCCTTCGGGGCGGAGGTCTTGTCGGTCGTCGTCGTGGCCATGGTCGGTGCGTTCCCCGTTGGAGGCAGAGGGCAGGCCGCTTGGACCTGCCCGAATGGGCGCGCACTATAGGCAAACGCCAGACCGCCGCAAGCAAGAGCCGGGCTGATGTTTAGATGAGCTTGGTCGGCACGCCGTGGAAAACGGAATACATGAGCGCGCCGTAGGCGACGGCAAACAGCAGCGCCGTCACGAGGGCATTCACGAAGCGGTTGGAGAACGCAATCAGGTTGCCGAGAAGGCCGACGACGAACATCACGCCGGCGGCCACGCCCACGTCCTGCAGCCGGATCTGATCGAGGCCCGTACCCGTGGCCACGGCCAGACCGACGAGCACGGCGCCGAGCACGATGGCGGCGACCAGCGCATTGACGATCCGGTTGCCGAAGGAGAGGAGGTTGCTGAAGTAGTCGATCACGAACACCGCGAGTGCGGGCAGACCGACCATCAGCATCAGGTCTTGCGGATTGAGGCTCATGGGTGTGTTCCTTCCAGATGCCCGCCCTCTGACCTCTGCCCATCGACGCGGCAGGCGAGCGCATGGGCGCTTGGCCGCTAACACGTCTTCGTGACAGATGCACGCGTGCCGCGATACGTGCGATCGCGCAGAGCGATGAGGAATACCAACCGAACGAAGTCCTGACGCATCGCTCTCGGTAGACCGCGCCTTCCGGCCTCCCGGCCCCCGAGCCGGGATCGGAGGAACGAGTGTCGGAAGGCGCAAACGCAGGCAAATACCGTCCGGCCGATCGGGTGGAGTTCGAGTCAGCGGTTAGTCCGGACGGTATAAATTGTGGTCGACCGACGACGGCCGTCGCAAGTATCGACGCAACTGCTCAGCGCTTCGCGGGCTTCCGCCCGGGGACTCCTTGGAGTATGGAGTAACGCTCATCACTTTGATGCCAACCTACCAGTCGGAGACTGCTCATGACGTCGCGTTATATCGTTGCCCTGATGCTTGCCTTGTTCGTCGCGTTCGGCGCGGGAGGGCTTGCAGGTCCGGCCGCTGCGCAGAAGGCGCCGGAAGCGGCCGCGACGGCCGCAAAGCCTGCGAAGGCTGCAGCTCCCGCCTCTGCCTGCAAAGGTCTCGAAGAAGCAGCGTGCAATGCCAAGGCTGGCCAGACGCCAGGTACCTGCCAATGGATGCCGGCGACCACCTTGAAGAACGGCACGGCGCGCAAGGCGTTCTGCCGCACCGTGCCGGCTTGCTTCGGCCTGCAAGAGGCTGCTTGCACGGGCGACAAGGCCTGCAACTGGGTTCCGGCCGGCAAGACGCCTGCGGGCAAGGCCCACCCGGCCCATTGCAAGAAGAAGCCGAAGGCCTGATCGATCCTGCGCATATGAGAATGGCGCGGTGACTTTCCCCCTCCCCCCGACCTTCACGGGGAGAGGGGCCACCAGCGCCTTACGATGACATTATAGTTCGCGCGATGAGAATCCCCCCTGGGGAGCCCGGTTGCAAGTCACGCAATTCCGAGCGCCGGCCGGAACGCAAGGGCTGTCAAGTCAGGTCGCGAGACCAAATTCCGGCGTCCGGAACAACTCCGACAAGAAGCCGAGCAGCGGATCCGGCAGGAAGTTCATCAGGACAGCCAAGCCCAGCGGGGCACCGCTCATTTGAGAGATCTGCTGCGGCATCTGCAGCATCGCCGGCGTTGCGAAGCCCTGTGCTCGGAAGCGGGTCACGCTGGAGCCAGCCGAGGCCGAGCGGGCGGCCGAACTCAGCATGTTGATGGCATCCATGGCTGCGGCATTGGCCTCGGCGGTCGGCCAGGCGACCGAGCGCGGCACGCCCACCGCAATCATACCGGCAGCCATCGGGAAGGCCTGCATATAGCGCGGATTGGCGAGCATCATCCAAGGAGCCACAGCCATCATCGGCATCGCTTCGCTGGCATAGGCGAACAGGGCCTCAGGGCTGCCCGGCATGTTGGCAGGACCCGCACCCGCAATGGCCCACGGCATCATGCAGGCGCCCGCACCGCCCGTCCCTGTGGGCTTGCGCGTCGATAAGGCAAGGTCAGCGTCGGCCGGTGGCCGGTACCACGATTTGGGTTCGTCCGCGGGCTTTTCGGGCGTCACACCCAGTGCCGTCGACCAGAACTGCATCGCCTGTTCGAACATCGCCGCGTAGGCCATGGTGGCGGCTTTCATATAGCCTACCGTCGCATCAGCACAGTGTCTGTTGAATGCGACGATCTGGCCGGTCTCACCCATGGCACCACTCCAAATATGCGACCCGTCCGGTCGATTGCGACGCGCCCGACAAACAGCACGCCCGTGGCGGGCGTCGGGTCTGAGCTGACATCATAATGCAATATAAGTAAATTTTTGCGCCGCAACAAGATATTTTGCGCTGCAAAATTTCAACGAGCCCGTGATCGCCTCATGCCGACCCGCCGACCGAACAGTCACTGTGTCACCACGTCGGCGGGTCGGTATCAGCTCTTCTCAGGCTTGCCGGGGGGGGTCGAGGACGGCAGGCTCACGGATGGCGAAACTCCGGTGCGCGGCACGCTGCCGCCATTTCCATTTCCATGACCGCTCCCGTTCGGCGTTCCGGCAGCAGGACGCGCCGGCTGAACTCCAGCGGCGGGGATGCTCGTTCCAGCCGGTTGCGCCGGCGGGCGCTGAGGCGTGGCAACCGGAACCCGAAGGGGCGTCGGCGTCGGGAGCGGTTGCTGCGGGTTGGCCGCCGCGCCTGATCCGGCCGGCGCAAAACGCTGGGCGATCTCCCCTACCGGGCGGCGGATCGGCCGGTCTGTCGCCGCCACGGGTTCGATCGGTTGCGTCGGCAGGATGGCCGGAGTGGCAGTGGAACCACGGGTCCCCTGCCCGATGTCGGGCAGGCCCAGTCCCGTGGGGCCGCCGGTGGGCGCCGGACCGATGTCCTCGAGGACGGTCGGCATGAGCGGTAATCCGGATCCGCCAACGGGCCTGCTCGCCATGGGGGCTGAGACGGGTGACGGTCGAGCCGCCGAATCTTCCACCTCGACGGTCGGCGGCGCCGGGGATGGTGCGGTCGGCTCACCGTCGCCGCGCTCGCTCCCGCGCGTGGTGAAGTCCATGTCGTCGATCCGCCGACGGCGCCCAGCGCCCGCCACCAGCCAGTAGACGTAACCGCCGATCAGTCCGGCGAACGTGTAGGCGGACAACGCATAGCTGTTGGCGATGGTCGGCTGTCCGGCCGGTTCTCCGGCGTATAGCGCGGCATAGCCCAAGAGCGAGATGGCGAGCCCCGCAAACACGAAGTAGGGCCACGACCTGACGCGCAGCATCGCGCCGAAGATGGCGGCAATGGCGGCGAACACGAACGCAAAGCGCACCGACTGCGTGAACGAGACCGTGATCAGCATGGCGGCCGTCTCGAGCCGGGCAAAACGCGCATCCGGCGGCAGCGCTAAGATATCGGCCGGGGTGATGACGAACAGCACTGTCGTGACCGCCGCGGCAAGCGCCGCCATCGCCAGTCCGAACAGGAAACGGAACGTCGCAGCGAACATCGGGACCCCACACGCATCAAAACCATCCGGCCAACTATAGCCGCTGCCCAGGTTCGCGTAAATCTTTAAGCAAATGCAAAGGTTTCCGCTGAGGTCAGCCAGCTTCCCGGCGGCCGAGCCTGTCTGCGTCACTCCTCGGTCGCGGGCGAAGGCGTATCTGCTGGGGTCGTCGAGCCCGTACGCTGCGAGGCCCGGACCTTCAGGCTTGCCGACTTCAACTGTCCGCAGGCAGCCAGGATGTCGCGACCGCGCGGCGTGCGCACCGGGCTCGCATAGCCGGCGCGATTGACCACGTCGGCAAACCGCTCGATCTGCTCCCAGTCCGAGCATTCGAACGGCGTGCCGGGCCAGGGATTGAACGGAATGAGGTTGATCTTCGCGGGGATGCCCTTGAGCAGGCGCACCAGATCCTTGGCCTCGGCCAGACTGTCGTTGACCCCTTTCAGCATGACGTACTCGAAGGTGATACGGCGGGCGTTGGAGAGTGAGGGATACTCCCGGCAGGCGGCCAGCAGCTCCTTGATCGGGTACTTGCGGTTGATGGGCACGAGTTCGTCGCGCAGGTCGTCGCGCACCGCATGCAGCGAGATCGCCAGCATCGTGCCGGTCTCGGCGCCCCAGCGCGGGATCTCCGGCACCACCCCCGACGTCGACAGCGTGATGCGGCGCCTCGAGATCGATAGTGCCTCGCCGTCGCCGGCGACCTCCATCGCGGCCTTGACGTTGTCGAAGTTATAGAGTGGCTCGCCCATGCCCATAAGCACGATGTTGGTGATCTTGCGGTCGCCCTCCGGGAGCAAGCGGCCGTCGCCGGGCGGGGTCGCTCCGGGCCA
>JBGSQO010000264.1:0-3782 GCA_041738055.1 Filomicrobium sp. | reverse complement strand
GATTGACGGCCGGCGAGGTGGTCGCGGCCCACAGGGCCGCCAACCTGCAGGTCGCCGCCGGCTCCATCAACCACCCGCCCGCGACGTCGGATGGCGCGTTCACGCTGTCGGTGCAGACGTTGGGCCGTCTCACTTCGCCCGACCAGTTCGAGAACATCGTGGTGCGCGCCGGCGAGGATGGCTCGGTAATCCGCGTGCGCGATATCGCCCGCGTCGAGCTCGGCTCGCAGGACTATACGGTCAACGCCTACCTCGACAACAAGGTGGCGACCGCGCTCGTAATTTTCCAGCGGCCCGGCTCCAACGCGCTGGCGACCGCCGAGGCCGTCCGCAAGCAGATGGACCAGCTGAAGAAGGACTTCCCGCCGGGCGTCGACTACCGCGTCGTCTACAACCCGACCGAGTTCATCCAGTTCTCCATCGACGCCGTGATCGTCACGCTCGAGGAGGCGATCCTACTCGTCGTCCTCGTTGTCATCGTGTTCCTGCAGAGCTGGCGGGCGGCGATCATTCCAATCATGGCCATCCCCGTGTCGTTGATCGGCACCTTCGGCATCATGGCGGCCGTCGGCATCTCCTTCAACACGCTGTCGCTGTTCGGCCTCGTGCTCGCCATCGGCATCGTCGTCGATGATGCCATCGTCGTCGTCGAGAACGTCGAGCGCTATCTGGCCGAGGGCTACTCCCCGCGCGAGGCCGCGTACAAGACCATGGACGAGGTCGGCTTTGCGCTGATCGCGATCTCGCTCGTGCTGATCGCCGTGTTCGTGCCGGTCGCCTTCATCACCGGCCTGCAAGGCTCGTTCTACAAGCAGTTCGCCATCACCATTGCTGGTTCGACGGCGATCTCGGCGTTCGTGTCGCTGACACTGTCACCTGCCATGGCGGCCCTGCTCCTGAAGCCGCACGTCAAGCATGGCGAGGAAAAGCACGACCTCGTCTATTGGATCGCGACGCCGCTCCGGGTGTTCTTCCGCGGATTCAACTGGGGCTTCGACAAGCTCTCCAATGGCTATGGCGCGCTGACCGCCCGGCTCGTCCGCGTCGGCCTTGTCATGCTGATCCTCTACGGCGGGCTGTTGTTCCTCACCTACCGCTATCTGGCGACGACGCCGACCGGGCTCATCCCGCAGCTCGACCGCACCTACTTCATCACCGCCTTCACGCTGCCGCCGGGCTCGACGCTGGACCGCTCGGACGCCGTGGTGCGCAAGGCGACCGATATCATCCTGGCACGGCCGGGCGTGCAGAACGCGGTCGCCTTCGTCGGCTTCGATGGCGCGACGTTCACCAACGCGCCCAATACGGGCGTGATCTTTGTCCGCCTCAAGCCGTTCAAGGACCGGCTGAAGGAAGGCCTCACCAAGGACGGCATTCTCGGCGACTTGCGCGCCCAGATGTCGCAACTGCGGGAAGCCTTCGTGTTCGTCATCGAGCCGCCGTCGGTCCCCGGCATCGGCACGGGCGGCGGCCTCAAGGGCTACGTGCAGGATCGGGCGGGACGCGGCCTTGCGGCGCTCGAGGGCAGCACCTGGGCGGTCGCGGGAACGGCGGGCCAGACGCCGGGGTTCACGCAGGCTTTTACGCTCTACAATACGCGCACGCCGCAGATCTACGCCGACATCGACCGCACCAAGGCCGAGCAGCTGGGCGTACCCATCAGCCGCGTCTTCGAGGCGCTATCGGTCTACATGGGCTCAGCCTTCGTCAACGATTTCAACATCCTGGGCCGCACCTATCGGGTCACGGCGCAGGCCGACGATCCCTACCGCCTGACGCTGCGTGACGTCGCCCGCCTGGAGACCCGCAACGCCGACGGCGACATGGTGCCGATCGGCTCGGTCGCCACCTTCCGCGATACGACGGGGCCCTATCGCGTCCCGCGCTATAACCTCTATCCCGCCGCCGAGGTGCAGGTGAGCCTCGCGCCCGGGTTCTCCTCGGGCCAGGGGATCGCGGCGATGGAGAAAATCGCGGCGGAGAAGCTGCCATCCGGCTTCGGTTTCGAGTGGACGGAGATCGCGCTGCAGGAAAAACTCGCCGGCTCCACGGCGCTTCTCGCGTTCGGCCTCGCGGTCGTGTTCGTCTTCCTGCTGTTGGCAGCACTTTATGAAAGCTGGCTGTTGCCGCTCGCCGTCATCCTGATCGTGCCGATGTGCATCTTGGCCGCCATGATCGGCGTCACCATGGCGGGGCTCAACCGCAACATCCTGGTCGAGATCGGCCTCATCGTGCTCGTGGGACTTGCCGCCAAGAACGCCATCCTGATCGTCGAGTTCGCCAAGCAGGCCGAGGATCAGGGCAAGTCGCGCTTCGATGCGGCCGTGGAAGCCGCCCGCACGCGGCTCAGGCCCATCATTATGACCTCGCTCGCCTTCATCCTGGGCGTGGTGCCGCTGATGCTGGCAACTGGTGCCGGCGCCGAGATGCGCCAGTCGCTCGGCACGGCAGTGTTTTCGGGCATGCTCGGCGTGACGCTGTTCGGCCTCGTTCTGACGCCAGTGTTTTATGTTCTAACCCGGTCGGTGGCTCGCAAGCACGCAAGCCGGGATGCGTCGAGTTCCAAGGAGTAGTCTTCGGATTGACGAAGACTTGAGCGCTTTCCACGCATGTCAATTCCGCGGTCGACGCCACGAGGACGTTGCAACGCAGCTTGCCGAGCGGTTGAGAGCCGATGTCGCAAGCCGACGGGACCGCAACCAACCATCAAAGTCCAGGGCATCTTGTGCGTGCGACGTCTGGAAACGATGCCACTATGAGACGTGACCAGACGGCAGATGCCCGACCCAGGGCGAAGAGGCGGCACTATGAACGGAAGTATCCTGGCATCGCGAAGCCTGTTCGCAGTCGGCACCGGGGCTGTCGCCCTCGCCGTCGGCTGGCTCATGTTCTGGCGCGAAACCCCGCCGAGCTTCGAGATCCAGACCGTCGGAATCGATCGCGGAGCCATCGAGCGGACGATCGCGGCGACCGGCTCGGTGCAGGCCCTCGTCACCGTCGACGTCAGTTCGCAGCTCTCCGGCCAGATCTCCGAGGTCGGCGCCGACTTCAACTCCGCCGTCCGCAAGGGCGATATGCTCGCCGTGATCGATCCCAGAACCTTCGCCTCGCGGGTCGCGTCTGCCGAAGCCAATCTCGAGATTGCTAAAGCCAACGTCGAGATCCAGGTTGCCAGCGTCTCCAAGGCCGAGGTCCTGCGCGATCTCGCCGATCGTGCGCTCAAGCGACAGAAGGAACTGATGGAGAGCCGCACGACCTCGGCGGCGATCCTCGATCAGGCCCAGACCCAATTCAGAGCCGCCGTCGCCGATGTCGCCGTCGCACGCGCCCAACTCGCGAATGCGCGCGCTGCCGTGAGCCAGAAGGAGGCCGATCTCGCCCAGGCCAAGCTCGACCTCGACCGCACCCGGATCAGAACGCCGATCGACGGCGTCGTCATCGCCCGCAACGTCGATCCCGGCAGCACGGTGGCAGCCAGCCTCCAGGCGCCAATCCTGTTCCAGATCGCGCAGGACTTGACGCAGATCGAGATCCTCGTGCTCGTCGACGAGGCCGATATCGGGGCCATTGAGACGGGCCAGGACGTGTCGTTCACGGTCGATGCGTTTCCACTGCGGGCCTTTCGCGGCACGGTCGCACAGGTGCGGATCGCGGGCGAGGTCAAGAGCAACGTCGTGACCTACACGGTCGTCGTCCGCGCCGCGAACCCGCAACAGAAGCTGCTGCCCGGCATGACGGCGACCGTGCGCATCGTCACGGGCCGGCGCGACGATGTCGTGCGC
>JBGSQO010000243.1:0-4109 GCA_041738055.1 Filomicrobium sp. | reverse complement strand
GCGCCCGGCAGCCCCGGATGCAGGACCTGCGCGACGCCGGGCTGGTCGCGCAGCCAGCCAGCGATCTCAAGGCCCGCGGCGTGGTGATGGGCGAGCCTCACGGCGAGCGTCCGCAGACCGCGATGGCCGAGGTAGGTCTCCTCCGAGCCGGGGCAGACGCCGAGGGCATCACGCGTCTTGAGGAGTTGAGGCGCGGTGCGCGCGTTGGCCGTCACAGCACCCAGCATGGCGTCCGAATGGCCGCCGATGTACTTGGTGGCGGCCTGCACGCTGACGTCTACGCCATGGGCCAGCGGGCGGTAGTAGAGTGGGCTCGCCCAGGTGTTGTCCATGACGAGTACGATGCCGCGAGCGGCCGTGACTCCGGCAATTGCGGGAATGTCCTGCATCTCGAAGGTCTGCGAGCCGGGACTCTCGGTGAATACGACACGGGTCTTTTCCGTGACGAGGTCGGCGATACCCGCACCGATCAGCGGATCGTAATAGGTCGTCGTCACACCGAGCCGGCTCAGCATCGTGTCGCAGAAGCGGCGGGTCGGCTGATAGACGCTGTCGGTGACCAGGATATGCGATCCCGCTTCAACGAACGACAGCAGCGCGAGGGTGACGGCTTCCAGGCCGGAGGCGGTCAGGACCGTCAGCGCGCCCCCCTCCAGTTCGCACAGCGCGGTGGTGAGGCAATCCGTGGTCGGCGTACCGCGCCGTCCATAAGTATAAGGCTGATCGTTGCGGATCAGGGCATCGAGGCTCGGGAACAGCACCGTCGAGCCGCGATAGACGGGAGGATTGACGAAGCCGTGGGCATCCTGCGGCGATCGGCCAGCATGCACGATGCGGGTTGCAGGCTGCTCGTCCATGCCCTTGCCGTCTCCGGATGTTTCCGACATGTCCGCACCTCGCGCCAACCCTCTTTGGCGTCTGGCGCACATCCGCGTCCGCGTCAAGGCCTTGACCACTCGGTCGCGACGCGGGAAGAGGAGGGGCAAAGGGGAGCTGCGGGCTGGGGAGCTGCAGTGGACCGATGCGTGTGCGCGTTCGGGGGATTGGTGTGGTCGACAAGGGTTCCGAGGCGGCGAACTGCGCATCGCGCGTGGTCGCAACGGCATGTGCGGCCGCACGGATCGTGTGCGGAGCGTGGGCGGTCGCGGCGCTCGCCTTCTGGTGCTGCCAATCCGCCGAGGCAGCGACACTCGATGCGATCAAGGCGCGGGGCCGTGTGATTTGCGGCGTCCAGCCCGATGCGCCCGGTTTCTCCTTTGTCCAGTCGACCGGCAAGCGAGCCGGAATGGAGTCGGACTTCTGCCGGGCGCTGGCGGCTGCCGTGCTCGGCACCCAGGACGCCGTCGAGTTCGTGCCGCTTCCCGATGCCGATCGCTTCCAGACGCTGCTGTCGGGCCGCATCGACATCCTCGCAGGCGGCACCACCTGGACGTTGAGCCGCGATACCGAACTCGGCGCGCGCTTCGCCGGCGCCCTCTATCACGAGAGCCAGGTGCTGATGGTCCGCCGCAACCATGCGGTCTTCAGCGCGCTGGAATTGTCGGGCGCCTCGATCTGCGTGCAGGCTGGCACCCGCCACGCGCAGTCGGTCAGCGACTACTTCGCCAAGCGCACGATGCCATTCCAGCTGATCGTGGCCGACCACTGGGACGACGTAAGTCAGACCTACGCGGCGGGCGGCTGCACGGCGATCACCGGGGAGATGTCGCAACTGGGGGCTTTGCGCGTCCGCCTGCCCGACCGTGACGAGCACTTCATGCTTCCCGACATCGTCGACGCCGAGCCGCTCGGCCCCGCCGTCCGCCAGGGCGACGAGAGGTGGTTTTCCATCGTGCGCTGGGTGCTGATGGCACTCATTCGCGCCGACGAACTGGCGGTCACATCCAACAACGCGGAGACGCTGGCCAAGTCCGGGGTCCACGAGGTCCGCCGCCTGCTCGGGACCGAGGCCAACATCGGCCAGCCGCTCGGGCTGCCCGCCACCTGGGCCTACGAGGCGATCCGGCAGGTCGGCAACTACGCTGAAATCTTCGAGCGCAACCTCGGCCTCAAGTCCGAACTGAAGCTGCGCCGTGGCCTCAACGGACTTTGGCTGAATGGCGGGCTTCTGTATGCGGCGCCGCTGCGCTAAGGTGCCCTCTTGTGCAGTGCAGCAAAGTGAACCAGTATGCCGACACTGGCCATTGATGGGCCCCTTGCCTGGGCCATTCTCGCAACCCCGCTGATCGCGTTGGGCCTTGCTGTCCTGCGCATTCTGCTGGCGACGCTGTGGCCTGCGCCAAGTCCGGTCGTCCCGGGGCCGGAGGTCTGGGACGGTCATCCGTCGACTCGCTCCCCAGCGTCTGCGTCGTCACCTGAGCATCACGCTCCGTCCCCGATGGGCGGGGCCAAGCAGCCAATGGAGGGACGCGGGATCGATCTCGAGGAGCGCGCCGGCCCACCGCCGGAGGTCGTGCCGACCGCGCCGGCTTTCGACATCGTTGCTCCCGCCGCGGCCGAGGCTCCAGCCGCTCCCGAGCCGGTGCGATCCGATCTCGTCGCACGGATCGCTCATGCCGAGCAGAACAGCGTGCGGGCCGACTTGCCGCGGCTCTACCTCGAGCGGGCAATCGGCCTGCGAGCCACGGGCGATCTGCGTGGCGCGGCGAGCGATCTGCGCCGCAGCATCATCCTGGCGACCGAACTCGGACAGAGGCAGGTGCATGCGCTGGGCCGCCTGGAACTCGGCGATATCTGCGAAACGGAGGGCGACCTGACGACGGCCTGCGAGCACTGGCATATGGCCCGCGATCTGTTTCTGGGCGAGAGGGCATCGGCCGACGCGGAAGCGGTCAAGCGCCGGATGGAGATGCGTGGGTGCCCGACGGACTGGGTGCTGACGGAGTTTTGAGGGTGAAGTGCCCCACTCTCAACCTCCCCACTCCCTATTCCCAACTCCCTCACTTGATCATCACCTCGACCTTGGCCATCTCGCCGTCCTTGATCTCGATGGGCTGCTCGAAGCTGCGGCCGGCGTTGGTGGCCGTCACCGTGTAAGCGCCCGGTGCCAGAACGTGGGTCGGGAGCGCGCCGACGCTGCGCTTGACGACGTGGCCGTCGCGCGTCGAAATCTGCCATTGCGTGTCCGGGAGTGCTTCGCCGCCCGGCCGCGTGACGAGCCGCATCGTTACCTTGGCGACCGCGTGGGCCAGCGCGACTTCGGTCAGCTTGCCGGCCTCGACGGTGACGTCGGCGGCGACCTTGGCGTTGCCGTCGCCGTAGGTCGAGACGATGTGATAGATGCCCGAGTTCAAGCGGATGATGAGGCCGGGGCGGGCGGCGCTCATGATCAGCGCGCGCTCGCTGGTCTGGCGCTGCTCGCCTTCGAAGATGTCGTAGGTGACGGCATTGGCGGGCGCAGCCGACTTGCCGACCATCGCGGTCAGGCGCAGGCCGCCGGCATTGATGACGAACTGCTCGGTGCTGGCCACGCCCGGCTCGACGCTGATGGTGCGGGTCAGGTTCGCCCGCCCGAAAGCGGCGTTGACGATGTAGGCGCCTGCCTCCAGCGCGACCTCGGCGATAGCCTCCCGGCTCGTGGTGACGAGCTTGAGGGCGTTGCCTTGCTCCTCCGTCTCGCGGAACACCCGCCAGACGATGCCGCGGTCGATACGTTGGCCGTCGGCCGTCAGCAGCGCGATGAGGCGGACCTTCGCCTTGCCGTCCGATGGGTCTTCGGGCGCGGTCGCGCCGGGCGATGCACTGCCCGCCTCGGAGCGCGGCACGACGGTAATGCCGGTCCCCTCGGTGGCAGGAACGGTCTTCTCCAGGCTGATGCCGGCATCCCAACCGGTGATCGACCCCTGGGCCTCGACCGGGCCGACGCTCCCGAGCCAGGACGCTCCGACCAGGCCGATCGCCACGGCTATCCCGATCAGCTTCGATGCGATCGCCCTCGGCCGTCCAGCGATGGTCAATGCGTCCCCGGCTCTCACGGTTCCAACTCCACGGTCTGCTTGCGTCCGGCGATCAGTTCCACGTCCTTCTCCAGCACCTTGCCGGCCGTCTCGCAGCGCACGCGATATCGCCCCGGCGCCAGCAGCGCGTTCGGCGACTGGTGGCTCGTGCGC
>JBGSQO010000234.1:0-4978 GCA_041738055.1 Filomicrobium sp. | reverse complement strand
GGACGGCCTGCTGGACAATTCCAGTGTCGCGACGCTCGAGCGGCTGGTGGCGGCAAAGCGCGCGCGGCTGACGAGTTGACGCTCGCGCCGCCGGCGCCCTGCTCCGCTACCGCGGCCCGAGTTCGACACCCTTGCAGCTGTTCTTGGGCGTGCAGACGGCCTTGCCCTTGTCGTTGCAACATACTTGGTCGGCCGAGCACTCGGAGCTTTCAAGGCAGGGCTTGTTGGGAGTGGTCGAGGGCTGGCCACACCCAGCCATAGTTGCCACGACAACGCTGACAACGATGATGGCCAGGGGTCTCATTTCGGGTGCCTTTCGTTCAAAATCAGAGACTTACCGCGGCCCGAGTTCGACGCCCTTGCAGCTGTTCTTGGGCGTGCAGACGGCCTTGCCCTTATAGTTACAGCAAATCTGGTCACTGGCGCACTCAGAACTGGAGAGGCAGGCCGGGTTTGGCTGGATCGGCGGCTCACTGCGCGGGGGATCAATGAAAGGAACTCCGCCTGCGTAGACGGCAGCTGCCAGCGCCAAAGCGCCGGCTATGATAAAGGCGAGGCGGGACATCGAACTTCTCCCTCTATACGGCATGCTCTTTGGTCGTATTACTAAAGTAGCGGGCGGCGCGCGAAATGCGTTGACGCCTATCAAAGCAGGCAACCCCCGATGCCGCACTTGACACCCCTGCCGCCGGGGCCACATCACAGGGCTTGCCAGTCGGCCGGACGGTCGCTGCAGCATGCTCGGGCGTTATGGCCATCGTGGGCGGGCGGCAGAGGAAAGTCCGGGCTCCATGGAAACACGGTGGCGGCTAACGGCCGCCGGGGGCGACCCCAGGGAAAGTGCCACAGAGATCGAACCGCCTGACGGCCTCCGGGCTTGAAGGTAAGGGTGAAAAGGTGCGGTAAGAGCGCACCGCGTCGCCGGCAACGGCGATGGCAGGGCAAACCCCACCGGGAGCAAGACCAAATAGGGGCGGCCGGGCGCATGCGGCGCAAGCCAAGTGGCGCCAAGCCCGTTTTCAGGCCCGTCGCCCGGGTTGGTTGCTCGAGGCGCCTGGCAACAGGCGTCCCAGATGAATGACCGTCGCGGGGAGTGCCCCAGACAGAACCCGGCTTACAGGCCGGCTGGCAATTTTTTCGTTTGCGCCTTCCGACGACTCATTATTTGCGCCTTCCGACACTCGTTCCTCCGATCCCGGCTCGGGGGCCGGGAGGCCGGAAGGCGCGGTCTGCCGAAAGCGATGCGTCGGAATTTCGTTCGGTTGGTCTTATGGACGGGCTGCGAACCGGCGATCTACTTTTCTACGAATGCTTTTTCGACAACGAATTGGCCGGGTTCGCCACTCGAGCCTTCGTGGAAGCCACGCTCATCGAGCATTCTCTTCATGTCGGTCAGCATCTGCGGGCTGCCGCACAACATCGCGCGATCGATGCTGGCTTCCATCTCAGGTAGACCGAGATCGGAAAACAGTCGGCCGTTTTCGACGAGGTCCGTCAATCTTCCGCGATTTTCAAACGGCTCGCGCGTGACGGTCGGATAGTAGAGCAGCTGGTTCTTCACGAGCTCGCCGATGAACTCGTCGGCAGGCAGATCGGTCCTGAGCATGTCCGCATAGGCAAGCTCCGCGACCTGCCGGCAGCCATGGACGAGCACGACGCGCTCGAAGCGTTGGTAGGTCTCCGGGTCGCGAACGATACTCATGAAGGGCGCGAGCCCCGTACCGGTAGAGAAAAGGTAGAGATTGCGTCCTGGATCCAGGTTGTTGATCAGGAGCGTTCCCGTCGGCTTTTTCGAAACGACAATGCGGTCGCCCTCGGCGATGTGCTGGAGACGCGAAGTGAGCGGACCATCTGGAACCTTGATGGAGAGGAATTCCAGTTTCTCCTCGTAGTTGGCACTCACCATGGAGTAGGCGCGCACGAGTGGGCGGCCACCGACGTCCGGCAAACCCATCATGGCAAACTGGCCATTCTCGAAGCGGAAGCTCGGCGAACGCGTTGTTGTGAAGCTGAACAGCGTGTCTGTCCAATGCCGAACGGAAATGACGGTCTCCTCGTGAAACGTGCTCATGGGGGCTCCTTCGCGGGTGCGCAGATGGCGGATGCTGGTTGCGGCGACGACACTAACAATCGGCTCCGCGACGAACACAGAGGCGCTACGGGCCATGGGAACCCGCAAGTGGTCAGCAAGGTGCCTGCTCGGCACGCCCGTGTCGGTCAAGAAATTGCGCTGGAGGTAAAGTCGCAAGATTTCGGTACTTGCCTGCGTCGAACGCAACGGCTTGGCAACTAATTGCTATCGCGCGCCAGCCGACGGCCTCAGGCTGTGTCTCACACCAGGAGATAGCCTCTGATGCACGACAGCAACCGCACACCCTCCGTGAGTATCGTCGACGCCGGACGCCAACTCCGCGTCGTGCGTGGCGACGGGACGAGCTTCGTTCTCGACGCCGCCCTGGTCTGGCGGGACTGCCGCTCGGCAGCCGGCACCGTTCGCCGCACGCAGGGCCGGGCACAGCCGCCCGCCGATCTCCGGATCGTTCGCATAGCCCTCATCGGACACTACGCGGTCAACCTCGCGTTTTCCGACGGCCACGACCGCGGCATCTATCCCTGGAGTTTTCTCGATGAACTGGCGGGAAGGCCCACCGCCCACGACTACATCATGCCAAGCTGCGCGCCGGTCTGCGGACAGCCGCTCAATTGAAAAAGGAAGGTTCCCCGATGGATGAGATCCTCGATGGTCTTTCGGTCGTCTCCTGCGACGTGCTCGTCATCGGCGGCGGCACAGCCGGGCCCATGGCGGCGCTGAAGGCCAAACAGAAGAACCCGAAAGCTGAAGTGATCCTGCTGGAAAAGGCTAACGTCAAGCGGTCGGGTGCCATCTCCATGGGCATGGACGGGCTCAACAATGCGGTGATCCCGGGCTACGCCACGCCCGAGCAGTACACCAAGGAAATCACCATCGCCAATGATGGTATCGTCGATCAGAAGCCGGTCATGAAATACGCCCAGACCTGCTATTCGATCATCGAGGAATTGGACAGTTTCGGCATTCGCTTTCAGAAGAACGAGAACGGCGATTTCGACGTCAAAAAGGTCCACCATATCGGCACCTATGTGCTGCCGATGCCCAACGGAGATACCGTCAAGAAAGCGCTGTACCGCCAGCTGAGGCGCGCACGACTGCTGATCTCCAACCGTTACATGGCCACCCGCCTGCTGACGGGAACGGATGGGCGGCTCGCCGGCGCCATCGCCGTCAATACGCGCACGGCCGAACTGCTGGTCGTCAGGGCCAAGTCGGTGATCCTGTGCATGGGGGCGGCCGGTCGGCTCGGACTGCCGACGTCGGGCTATATGTTCGGCACCTACGAGAATGCAGCCAACAGCGGCGACGGCTACGCCATGGCCTATCACGCGGGCGCCAAGCTCGCGAACCTCGAGTGCTTCCAGATCAACCCCCTCATCAAGGACTACAACGGACCGGCCTGCGCCTATGTGGCCGGACCCTTCGGCGCCTACACCGCCAACAACGAAGGCCGCCGCTTCATCGAATGCGACTACTGGTCGGGCCAGATGATGCTGGAATTCTTCAACGAGCTGCAGTCGGGCAAGGGGCCGGTGTTCCTGAAGCTCAACCACCTGCACTCCGATACGGTCGGCGAGATCGAGACCATCCTGCACACCGTCGAGCGGCCGACCCGCGGGCTGTTCCACGAGGGTCGCGGCACCGACTACCGCAAGCAGATGGTGGAGATGCACATCTCCGAGATCGGCTTCTGTTCCGGCCATAGCGCGTCGGGCGTCTACGTCGACGAGTTCGCGCGCACGACCCTGCCAGGGCTCTATGCGGCCGGCGACATGGCGAGCGTGCCCCACAATTACATGCTGGGCGCCTTCACCAACGGCGCAGTTGCCGGCACGGACGCGGCCGAATATGCCGCCGAGGTCGATTTCGCCCCCTATGACGAAGCTGACGTGGCCGCAGAGCGCGACCGCGTGCTGGCGGCGACCAAGCGCGAGGATGGCATTCCGCCCAATCAGATCGAGTACAAAACGCGCAGGCTGGTCAACGACTACCTGCAACCGCCCAAGGTCACGCACAAGTTCGAGCTGGCCCAGCAGCGCTTCGCCGAGGTCCGGGACGACATGGAAAACCGAATGCTGGTGCGCAACGCCCACGAACTGATGCGCTCGCTGGAGGCTGCCTCCATCCTGGATTGCGCCGACATGGCCGCCCACGCGTCCCTCTACCGTCAGGAAAGCCGGTGGGGCCTCTATCACCTGCGCACAGATTTTCCGGAGAAGGACGACGCCAACTGGTTCTGCCACACTCTGCTGTCCAAGCAGGATGGCCGCATGACTTCGGAGAAGAAGCCCGTCGCGCCCTACGTCGTGCCGATCGCCGATGAGGAAAAGGGCCTCTACGACAAGCAGCGCATCCGCGCGTCCGCCTGAGCCCGCGCGGTCCCCGACTTCCAACACCCCGACAGGAGAGGACAGCCATGCCGCTCGCCCCCACCTACACCAGTGTCCCCGTGCTTGTCGATAATGCCAAGTGCATCGCCGACAAGGGCTGCCGCGTCTGTATCGACGTCTGCCCGCTGGACGTCCTGCGCATCTCCGATCTCACCGGCAAAGCCTACATGGCCTATGACGAGTGCTGGTACTGCATGCCGTGCGAGGCCGACTGCCCGACGGATGCGGTCAAGGTGACGATCCCCTACCTGCTGAAATGATCGCTGGATGGCGGCTGCCGCACGTCCCACCGGAAAAGGAGAGGCGCACCATGTCGGGCGTTTTCGAGGACTACATCGATCTCGGCGAACTGGCCGATCAGCTGGTCGCTAAGGACCCCGGCGAGCGGCGCGTGGCCCTCATCGAACTGGCCAACCTGGGCGATCCCGCCGCCGTCCGGTTGATTGCGGGAGCGCTCGGCGATGCCGACCAGGGCGTGCGGCTGCAAGCGGCGCGC
>JBGSQO010000229.1:0-4703 GCA_041738055.1 Filomicrobium sp. | reverse complement strand
GCCGTAATATTCGGCGCGCTCCCAGAAGCGCGGGCGCGCGATGCCGGTCGAGCGATGGCGGCCGTTGATTTTGCCGGTCGCCTGGTCCTCGCCGATGATGTCGTAGACGAGGATGTTCTGCAGCGTCACGACCTCGCCTTCCATGCCGGCCGCGGCGGCGAACCCGGCGCCGCAGTCGGCAGCACCGCAGGCCAAGTCGGCCGCTCCCCCGCCGGCGGCCAAGCCCGCCGAGGTGGAGGAAAAGCGTGGGCACTCCGAGGAGTACTACGACGTCAAGACGACGGTGTTCAACGCGCTGATCGATACGATCGACCTGACGCAGCTGGCCAAGCTCGACGCCACGGCGGCGCGCGAGGAGATCCGCGACATCGTCAGTGAGATCATCCAGCTGAAGAACGTCGTCATGTCGATTGCCGAGCAGGAGGAGCTGCTCGAGGACATCTGCAACGACGTGCTCGGCTACGGTCCGCTCGAGCCGCTGCTGGCCCGCGACGACATCGCCGACATCATGGTCAACGGTGCCGCAACGACCTTCATCGAGGTCGGCGGCAAGGTGCAGAAGACCAACGTGCGGTTTGCCGACAACGCGCAGCTGATGAACATCTGCCAGCGCATCGTCAGCCAAGTCGGCCGGCGCGTCGACGAATCCTCGCCGATCTGCGACGCGCGTCTTCCCGACGGCTCGCGCGTCAACGTCATCGCCCCGCCGCTGGCCATCGATGGCCCGACGCTCACCATTCGTAAGTTCAAGAAGGACAAGCTGAAGCTCGAACAACTGGTGAAGTTCGGCTCCATCACCCCGCAGGCCAAGACCATTCTCGAGATCATCGGCCGCGTGCGCTGCAACGTGCTGATCTCGGGCGGTACGGGCTCGGGCAAGACGACGCTGCTCAACTGCCTCACCGGCTCCATCGATCTGGACGAGCGCATCATCACTTGCGAGGACTCGGCAGAACTGCAGCTGCAGCAGCCGCACGTCGTCCGCCTCGAGACGCGCCCGCCCAACCTCGAGGGCGAGGGCGAAATCACCATGCGTGCCCTCGTCAAGAACTGTCTGCGTATGCGACCTGAGCGGATCATCGTCGGCGAGGTCCGTGGCCCCGAGGCCTTCGACCTGCTGCAGGCCATGAACACCGGCCACGACGGCTCCATGGGCACGCTGCACGCCAACAGCCCGCGCGAGGCCATCTCGCGACTGGAAAGCATGATCATGATGGGCGGGTTCTCGCTGCCCGTCCGCACCATCCGCGAGCAGATCGTCGGCTCGGTCGACGTCATCGTCCAGGCTTCGCGCCTGCGCGACGGCTCGCGCAAGATCACGCACATCACCGAGGTGCTCGGCATGGAAGGCGATGTCGTCACCCTGCAGAACATCGTTGTCTACGAAATCATGGGCGAGGACGCCAACGGCAAGCTGATCGGCCGTCACCGCTCGACCGGCATCGCCCGGCCCAAGCTCTACGAGCGTGCGGAATACTACGGCGAGCAGCACCGCCTCGCACAGGCACTGACGGACTCCGAAGTTCGCGACGAGTACGGCAACCCGATGGGAGAGGCCAATGGTTGATGTCAACGCACTCGGCCAATTTGCGCCGCTGCTGGCCGCGTTCGCAATCGGCGTGGTGATCTACGTACTGACGAGTATGCTCTTCGGCTCGGACGACCAGACGGGCAAGCGGCTCGCCAGCGTGACGGAGAGCCGGACGGCCAAGATCGCAGTCAAGCAGGCCGCCGATACGGCCGCCAACCGCAAGAAGCAGGTTTCCGACACGCTGAAGGAGATCGAGGACCGGCAGAAGAAGGCCGAGAAGGTCACCTTGCGTCTGCGGCTGCAGCGGGCCGGCGTAAAGATAACGCCGCAGGCCTTCTGGATCACCAGCGCGATCGTCGGCGCGGTCTGCGGCCTGGTCGTGACGTTCGCCACCGAAGCCACCCTGCTCAATCGCGCCGGCGCGCTGGTCGCCGTGTTCGTCGGCATGTTCGGCATCCCGCGCTGGGTCATCGGCAAGATGACCGAGTGGCGCCAGCAGGCCTTCCTCAACGAACTCGCCAACGCCCTCGACGTCGTGGTGCGCGGCGTCAAGTCGGGCCTGCCGCTCAACGAATGCTTGCAGATCATCTCGCGCGAGAGCCCCGAGCCCATCGCCTCGGAGTTCAAGGAAGTCGTCGACCAGCAGCGGCTCGGCGTCTCACTGTTCGATGCCTTGGAGCGCCTGTGCCAGCGCATGCCGGTCCCCGAAATGCGCTTCCTGACGATCGTCATCGGCATCCAGGCGCAGACCGGCGGCAACCTGTCGGAAGCTCTCGGCAACCTGTCGGGCGTGCTGCGTGACCGCATCCGGATGCGCATGAAGGTCAAGGCGCTGTCGGCTGAGGCCACCGCATCGGCCTTCGTGCTCGGCTCGCTGCCGCCGGGCGTGATGACGATGATCTACCTGTCGTCGCCGAAGTACATCATGCCGCTGTTCACCACCAAGACCGGCAATATGTTCATCGTCGGCGGTCTGGCCTGGATGGCGTGTGGCATCTTCATGATGCGCAAGATGATCAACTTCAAGTACTGAGGGAATAGGGAGTTGGGAATAGGTTCAGGCTATTCTCGAATCACCTGTTTCACCTGTCCCATTCTCCCCACTCCCTGCCCAACCTCGGATCCCCTGCCATGATGGAACTCGTCGATATCATCATGCGTCCCCAGTTCCTGGTGACGTTCCTGGCGGGCGTCGCCGCGTTCGCCACCGTACTGACCATCGCAATTCCCATCATGTCGAAGGACCGCATGGCCCAACGCATGAAGGTGATGGCGATCGAGCGCGACAAGATGCGGGCACAGCGCATCAGCGAGATGGGCAAGGACCGCCAGCAGAACAAGCTGCGACAGGCGCCCAAGGGCTACATGCAGCAGATCGTCGACCAGCTCGACCTGCGCAAGCGCTTCGACAACGACGAGATCCGCCAGCAGCTCAAGATGGCCGGTCTCAGAGGCCAGGCGCCCCTCGTCACCTACATGTTCTTCCGCGTGGCGATGCCGATCATCGCCTTCGGCGCGGCGCTGTTCTACCTGTTCGTAATGGGCAAGTTCGACTATCCCCCGCCGGTCAAGTTGATGATCTCGGTCGGTGTCGCCTTCCTCGGCTACTACCTGCCCAACATCTTCGTCTCCAACATGGTCCAGAAGCGCCAGCAGGCCATCAAGCAGGCCTTCCCGGACGC
The DNA here is from genome assembly GCA_041738055.1 of Filomicrobium sp. Taxonomy (GTDB): domain Bacteria; phylum Pseudomonadota; class Alphaproteobacteria; order Rhizobiales; family Hyphomicrobiaceae; genus Filomicrobium. The sequence continues at coordinate 1,490 of JBGSQO010000229.1, read as the reverse complement.
CCTCGACATGCTGCTGATCTGCGTGCAGTCGGGCATGTCGGTGGAAGCAGCCTTCGGCAAGGTCTCCAAGGAGGTCAGCTCCGGCTCGCTCGAACTGGCTGAGGAACTGTCCTTGACCACGGCCGAACTCAGCTATCTGCAGGAGCGCCGGCAGGCCTACGAGAACCTCGGCAAGCGCACCGGACTGCCCGGCGTCAAGGCGGTCGCCACCGCGCTCATCCAGGCCGAACGCTACGGCACGCCGGTTAGCCAGGCGCTGCGCGTGATGGCGAAAGAAAACCGCGACATGCGCATGTCGGAAGCCGAGAAGAAGGCCGCCGCCCTGCCGCCGAAGCTGACCGTTCCGATGATCGTGTTCTTCCTGCCGGTGCTGTTCGTCGTCATTCTGGGCCCCGCCGCCATCTCCTTCTGGGAGTACAAATAGCCTTTCCCGCGTACCTCTTCCGGTCGCGCGTCGAGCCCGGTCCCTTCGCGGGGGCCGGGCTTTGTTTTTTCTTGGCTCCGTTCGTGCGCCGTAATACCGACCGGCAGAACTTGTGACACACCTCTCGGTAGGCCGCGTTTTCCGGCCGGGCTTAGCCCTTGGAACCATTACCGGGAGTTTGGGGCACGCCCGACGCCCAGGAGTAGGCAAACGGGGTGATCCCCCGCGCGGGGTTCGGGGGCGCGCAGCCCCCGCATTTCACTTTATGCCATCCGAACCAAACCCAGCCCAGACGGCGAGCCGTCAGACCACGTACGTGTCGAGCCGCTTGATGGCCGTCGGTTGGGAACCGGTGACCCGGGCCACCCGCTCCACCACCTCGGGCAGGGTCTCGACGACCACAGCCATGTGGTGGCCGTTGGCGTGAACCAGCATCAGGCCGTCCGACATGATGCCGACGTGCCCCGGCCAGAACACGAGATCGCCCCGGCGCAGGCCCTCGAGCGTCTCGGGGATCAGCACCGTCGTGCCGATCTCGGCCTGCTGCATGTCGCTGTCGCGCGGACAGGGCTGCCCGGTCGCTTCCATCGCCACCTGCACGAGGCCCGAGCAGTCGATGCCGAGCCGCGTGCGGCCGCCCCACAGGTAGGGCGTTCCGATGAAGCGCTCGGCGACCTCGACGAAATCGCGGGCGAAGGCGCCCTCCTCGGCGATATGGCGGGTGACGATGAAGCCGCCGCGGGCGAGTTCGGAGAAGATGTCCGTCGTCCCCGTCACCGTCACCATGCTGTTCAGGGACAGGTGCGCGAGCGGGGGCGTCTTGATGTCGGGCTCGGGGTAGACGAACGTGCCGATGGAGCGCACCCGATGCGTGCCCCAGGCGACGTCTCGGGAGAGCGTCATCGACGGCATATAGCCGACGTACTCGTCGCGCAGGAGCTGCACCCAGGCCCAGCCGTCGGCCTCGTCGTAGACGACCACGACCTCGCCGTGCAGCGCTTCGGTATCGAGGGGCGCGGTGCCGGACGGGTGGCGGCGGACGGGTGCGTGGGCGTGCACGACTTGC
>JBGSQO010000150.1:0-1538 GCA_041738055.1 Filomicrobium sp. | reverse complement strand
CGTGAGCTGGGCGACGAGGCGGCCACGGCGCAGCTGATCCGGCGCGGCCTCAAGGAGTTGTCGCGACTGTGAGCTGCCAACGCCCAGCCATTGGTCCACTGCGGCAACGTCGGGGATGACGCGCGCGGCAATTGCCGTTTACAAGCCGGCAACCTCTCATCGTCAGGACAGCCCCATGCAATACGTCGGCCTCGTCGCGTTCGCCCTCATGCTGGCGGTCGCCCAGATCCTGCTGAAACTGGCAGCCGTGAAGAGCACCGAGTCCCCGTTCCCGTGGAGCCTGCTCAACTGGCAGCTGATCGTGGCGCTTGCGATCTACGGCGTGGCGACCATCATCTGGGTGATGGTGCTTCGCGTGACGCCCTTGTCGCTCGCCTATCCGTTCGCAGCGCTCGGGTTCGTCATCGTGCCGGCCTTTGCCGCGTTCCTGTTCAACGAGCCACTGACGACGACGTACCTCGTCGGCGCCGCCATGATCGTCGGCGGCATCATCGTCATTTCGACGGCGGCATGAGAGCGACAGGCGGGCTTCGCGAGCACGCCCGCCGGCAACTCCGGCTCAGCCCTCCTTGCGCGTGCCGAGCCCCATCTTCTTGGCAAGGTCGGAGCGGGCGCGGGCATAGTTCGGCGCGACCATCGGATAGTCGTGCGGCAGACCCCACTTCTCGCGATACTCTTCCGGCGTCAGGTTGTAGTGCGTCCGCAAGTGCCGCTTCAGTGATTTGAACTTCTTGCCGTCTTCGAGACAGATGATGTAGTCGGCCATCACCGACTTCTTCACCGGCACCTTGGGGCGGCTGTCCTCGCGCTCCGGCATCACGACCCCGCCCGAAGCCCGGCTCAGGGCTGCGTGCGTGTCGTTGATCAGCTGCGGCAGGTCGGCCGGGCCGACACTGTTGTTGCTCACGTAGGCCGAGACGATCCGCGCCGTCAGCTCGACCAGATCCTCGCGAACGTTCTCCTCCATGAGCAGTCCCCTTCCCGCTTCCATAACGCTACATCCTGTCCCTGCATGTGAGGGGGTGGCGCTCCAGGCTTGGCCAAGACGTGAGCCAAGCAGAACGCGCGACAACGAACGATCCCTTCACCCGGTCGGCCGGAGTATTGGTGCAGTAGTCCGGCGGGGGGAAGTGGTGCGAATACATGGGCCCTGATGGATCGGCCCGGCTCGCCTCTTGGACATCAATGAGAAGCCGCTGTCAACACGGTTCCAAGACGAAGCGGCTCGGCGTGCAGTGGAAAGGTGAAGTCCGGCAGACGAAATCATGATCTGCGGTGCACTATCCTTGCGGCTCCTTGCGACCATCCGACGCAAAGCCACCCCGCGCCGACGGAACATCACGCGAATGCTCGATGATGATGTGACAAGGCCACAACAGATCCGCCAACGGCTCAATTTGCCGCCGGTTTGACATCGCCGCACGGCTGGCCCATGTCGCTGGTCAGCCTTCGCGCACGCCCGACTGCGCGCCCAGTTCCCGGAGATCACCATGAGCCACTCACCCCTGACGCCGGCCGACCTCAGCCCGCCGCGCGCC
>JBGSQO010000137.1:0-1957 GCA_041738055.1 Filomicrobium sp. | reverse complement strand
GACGGCATCGCAGCCGGCGGAGTGAGAGACGGGCCTGCCGACGCGGCTCGGCCGGAGCCGCTGGCCGTCGTGCTGCTGCTGCTGCAGCTGAGGGCTACCGATTTTTCTGATCCTGGTCAGGGGCTTGACTGCGCCCTCTGGTTCGCGGAGAAGCCGCGGGCAGAGGCTAACAGCAGGCCTCGCCAGCTCTTTTCAATCATTACGCAGCCTTATGGTTGGCATCAGTTTAGAAAACTTTACCTGATCGCCTCCGGGGTGTAGGACCCTCGGTCAGGAGACACGGTAACTATTCCCTCGAGACGGAGAAACGACATGGCTGACGGCAGCGACGCGGGTAAATGCCCGGTGATTCACGGCGGGCTCACCAGCACCGGCGTGTCGAACATGGATTGGTGGCCGAAGGCGCTGAACCTCGACATCCTTCATCAGCACGACACGAAGACCAACCCGCAGGGCGAGGGCTTCAACTATCGCGAGGAGGTCAAGAGCCTCGACGTCACGGCGCTGAAGAAGGATCTCCACGCGCTGATGACCGACAGCCAGCCCTGGTGGCCGGCCGACTGGGGTCACTATGGTGGTCTCATGATCCGCATGGCCTGGCACGCCGCCGGCACCTATCGCATCTCCGACGGACGCGGCGGCGCCGGCACCGGCAACCAGCGCTTCGCGCCGCTGAATTCCTGGCCCGACAACGTCAACCTCGACAAGGCCCGCCGCCTGCTGTGGCCGATCAAGAAGAAGTACGGCAACAAGATTTCCTGGGCCGATCTCATCATCCTGGCCGGTAACGTCGCCTACGAATCCATGGGGCTCAAGACCTACGGCTTCGCCTTTGGCCGCGACGACATCTGGCACCCGGAGAAGGACATCTACTGGGGCTCGGAGAAGCAGTGGCTCGCCCCCAGCGACGAGCGCTACGAGAACGTCAACGACCCCTCGACGATGGAAAACCCGCTCGCTGCCGTGCAGATGGGTCTCATCTACGTCAACCCCGAGGGCGTCAACGGCAAGCCCGATCCGCTGAAGACGGCCGGTCAGGTTCGCGAGACGTTCGCGCGCATGGCCATGAACGACGAGGAGACCGTCGCGCTGACGGTCGGCGGCCACACCGTCGGCAAGTGCCACGGCAACGGCGATGCGCAATTGCTCGGCCCGTCCCCCGAAGCCGGGGCTCTGGAAGAGCAGGGCTTCGGCTGGGCCAACCCTGCCCAGCACGGCAAGGCGAACCTCGCCGTCACGTCGGGTATCGAGGGCGCCTGGACCGCGCACCCGACCACCTGGGACAACGGCTATCTCAAGCTGCTGTTCGGCTATGAGTGGGAGCTGAAGAAGAGCCCGGCTGGCGCCCACCAGTGGGAGCCGATCGGCATTAAGCCGGAGGACATGCCGGTCGACGCCTCCGACCCGACCCAGCGCCGCATGCCGATCATGACGGATGCCGACATGGCCATGAAGATGGACCCGGCCTACCGCGAGATCTCGTTGAAGTTCATGAACGACTTCGACTATTTCTCCAAGACCTTCGCGCGCGCCTGGTTCAAGCTGACCCATCGCGACATGGGTCCGAAGGTGCGTTACCTCGGACCCGAGGTGCCCGCCGAGGATCTGATCTGGCAGGACCCGGTTCCGACCGGCCGGAAGGACTATGACGTTGCAGCCCTCAAGACCAAGATCGCTGCCAGCGGGCTGTCGATCTCGGACATGGTGGCGACGGCTTGGGACAGCGCCCGCACCTTCCGCGGCTCCGATATGCGCGGTGGTGCCAATGGTGCCCGCATCCGTCTGGCCCCCCAGAAGGACTGGGAGGGCAACGAGCCGGCCCGTCTCGCCAAGGTGCTGGCCGTTCTGGAGCCGCTCGCGGCCGCCAGCGGAGCAAGCCTCGCCGACGTCATCGTGCTCGCCGGCAACGTCGGTGTCGAGCAGGCGGCCAAGGCAGCCGGCTTCGACGTCGTGGTGC
>JBGSQO010000127.1:0-5457 GCA_041738055.1 Filomicrobium sp. | reverse complement strand
GCACCATGCCGCCGCCGACGCCGGTGCCCAGTATCACGCCGAACACCGTGCGCTTGCCGGCTCCCGCGCCGTCGACCGCCTCCGACAGCGCAAAGCAGTTGGCGTCGTTGGCAAGCCGAACGGGCATGGGCAGCACGTCGGCCAGATCGCGGTCGAAGGGCTTGCCGTTGAGCCAGGTCGAGTTGGCGTTCTGTACGAGGCCGGTCCGCGGCGAGATCGAACCGGGCATGGCCAGACCGATCGTGGCGCCGGCCTTGACGAGGTCTGCGGGGCAGTCCTGCAACAGCACTCTGGCGAGCCCTGAGATCTCCGACAGCGTCGCGGCATAGTCGTTGCGCGGGGCAGGGATGCGCTTGCGGGCGAGTTCGGTACCATCGGGGGCAAGCGCCAGCCCCTCGATCTTGGTGCCGCCGAGATCAATGCCGATCCGGATGCCGGGCAAGCCGTGCGCAGAGGTCATGATCAACGCCTTTCGGGTTCAATCGGTCTCGGGAGCTCCACCCAGAACATAGCGGGCCTCCGCCACGCGGTCGGGAGCGATGGAGGTCTCGGCAGAGTAGACGAGCAGGAGCGATTCATCGGACATCAGATGGTCGAGCACGGCCACCAGCACGGCAGGGTCGGCGGCGCCTGCTCTCAGCTCTGCAGGACCCATGCCGGTCAGCGCCAGGAAGCGGCCGAGCCGTGTCATGTCGGCGGCCAGGAACTGCAAGGCGCCGAGCGCCAGGGTTTCAGCCTGTTCGGGATCGAGTGGGCGCGGACGGCGGGTCATTGTTTGCTTACCCTCTCAGGTGACGGGCGGGTAACTTTTCCAAGCTCTTAAACTGTTGGTTACTGCTGACACGGCACTGTGCCCTGCACGTGTCGAGCCAGAATCGGTGCAAGTGTTCGGCAGGTTTGAGCAACAGGCTTCGTCCCATGACCTATCAGCACACCATAGCAGCCGTCGAGAGCGACAGGCGGGAGGCTCCCGTGGCCAAGAAGGTGCTCATTGTCGAGGACAACGAGCTCAACATGAAGCTGTTTCACGACCTTCTCGACGCCCACGGCTACGAGACGGTGCAGACGCGCAACGGTCTGGATGCGCTGGCGCTCGCCCGTGAGCATCGGCCCGATCTCGTACTCATGGACATCCAGCTGCCCGAGGTCTCCGGCCTCGAGGTCACGCGCTGGCTGAAAGAGGACGACGATCTGCGCGAGATCCCGGTGATCGCGGTGACCGCGTTCGCCATGAAGGGGGACGAGGAGCGCATCCGCTCGGGCGGCTGCGAGGCCTACATTTCCAAGCCCATTTCCGTGATGAGCTTCCTGGAGACCGTGCGCCGGTTCGCCGGCCCGGCCTGAAGGGCATCGGCGGTTTCGACGATCTGCTGCTGGGGCGGGCTGGCGGCGCAAGTTGTGGTATGCGTTCGAGGGTGTAGAGTAAAATGACGGCGCGGGTCCTTGTGGTCGACGACATTCCGGCCAACGTCAAGCTGCTGGAAGCCCGGCTGCAGGCGGAGTACTTCGAGGTCCGCACCGCGTTCAGCGGGCAGGAGGCCCTCGACATCTGCGAGCGCGAGCGCGTCGACGTCGTCCTGCTCGACGTCATGATGCCCGGCATCGACGGCTTCGAAGTCTGCCGGCGCCTGAAGAGCAATCCGCGCACGCATCACGTTCCCGTCGTCATGGTGACCGCCCTCGACCAGCCCTCCGACCGCGTACAGGGCCTGGAGAACGGGGCCGACGACTTCCTGACCAAGCCCGTCGACGACATCGCGCTCATCACGCGCGTCAAGAACCTCGCTCGCCTCAAGACCCTGAACGACGAGCTCTTGATGCGAGCAACGACGGGCCGGCGCATGGGGCTGGCCGACAGTGCCGCACTCGAACTGGCGCTATCGGGCCAGCGCGGACGCGTGCTGCTGGTCGAGGATCATCCCCGTTCGGCCGACCGGCTGGTGTCCGCCATCGGCAAGGTGCACAGCGTCGACATCGTTGCCGATCCCGTCCAGGCCATCGAGCGGCTGACGGCGGAGGACTACGACACCGTGATCGTCAGCCTCAGTCTGAAGGAGAGCGACGGCCTGCGCCTGTGCTCGCAACTGCGCTCGCTGGACCGCACCCGCCATCTGCCGATCATCATGCTGGTCGAGCACGGCAGCGATGCCCGCCTGCTGCGCGGCCTCGACATCGGCGTCAACGACTATGTGGTCCGCCCCGTCGAGAAGCACGAAGTGCTGGCCCGGATCCGCACCCAGATCAAGCGCAAGCGCCACACAGACTACCTGCGCAATCGGCTGGATGAGAGCGTCGAGGCGGCCGTCACCGACGCGCTGACTGGCCTGCACAACCGCCGCTACATGGAAACGCACTTGGCGACGCTCACCCGGCGGGCGCAGGAGACCAACGGCGCGCTGTCTGTCCTGCTGGCTGATATCGATCACTTCAAGCTCGTCAACGACACCTACGGCCATGACGTCGGCGACATGGTGCTCAAGGAGTTCTCCGCACGCCTGCGCCGCAACACTCGCGGTGCGGATCTGGCCTGTCGGCTCGGCGGCGAGGAATTCCTGATCATCATGCCGGAGACGACGCTGGCGCGCGCTTACCAGATCGGCGAGCGGCTGCGCACGCGGATTGCGGCCGAGCCGTTCCAGATCACCGGCGGCCGGCATATCCGGGTGACGTCCAGCGTCGGACTGGCGACCCTGGAGGGGGCAGAGGATACGCCCGATGCGGTCATCAAGCGGGCCGATCTCGCGCTCTACTCCGCCAAGCGCCGCGGCCGCAATCGCGTGGTCTCCACGGCGGCCTGAGCGGCTCAGCGCGACCTCTCGTCTCCCGGGGTGACGCTTTGCCTCAGGCCGGACCAGTATCGCATTTGGTGTGCCAGGACTACGGTTGCAAGAATGTTCTGCACAACCCGTGGGCGACCCCACGATTTGACCACGTTCGGATCAAACTGCGGCCGTTAACTTGGAGTGATATGGAACCGTTGCAGGATGACAATAGTCAACGGTCAACTTGCAAACCGAACCATGTTCTGCCAGATTGACGACGGGTAGAAGGGTGACAAGATAACATCGGCACAAGGACCTATGGTGCACAATACAGCGCCAGCCTGTGCCGGTTCGAGACCTCTGGCAGGATCGGGGCCGCCGCATCTCCCGGACTTGTCAGAGCGCTGCAGTCGCTTGGTAGCCAAAGTGGCCTCCTCTTACGGCTAACCAGCGCGATTGCGGACCCAGGCCGGAGCCTACGCCCTCTTTGGCTCCTGGTCTGGTGCAAGTGCCAGGATCCGTTGATATCTCGGGAACACTACCCCGCTGCCGAGCCGTCACGGATCCTGGCCACTGCACTCCTGGCGCAGCTTTTGGCGCGCAGCCAGTGACGAGGGGCCAAATCCTCCAAAGAAACTCGAGACGACAGACACGCGCAGATCGGAACGGCGGGAATGATCATCCCGACCGATCAGACTCGTAGCGAGGAGGGTTCGAAGTGGGGCAGCGGCAGGGCCGCGTGCGAAATCACTTGATCTTGGTTTCCTTGAACTCGACGTGCTTGCGCACGACGGGATCGTACTTCTTGAAAACGAGCTTCTCGGTCGACGTGCGCGGATTCTTCTTCGTGACGTAGAAGAAGCCGGTGCCGGCAGACGACAGCAGCTTGATCTTCTGGACGATTGGCTTGGCCATGGTCGTGTAACCTGTCTGGGCGCGCCTGCATCAGCACCGCGGAACGAAGGGCGGCTGGCCAGCGCGATGTGCGTTTGGAAGCGCGCACCATACGCGAGGCCGCCCGCCTGTCAAGGTTTCGCGTCGGCTCGGACCAGTCCGTCGCAGGTGATGAGCACCCGCTCGAACGTGGACGCACCCAAATGATAATATGGCGCGCCCCAGGCTTCCGGGCCATCAGGAGCGGCGGCGAGGTGCTGGGCCAGGTCCTCGACGACCGCGCGGGTGATGTTGGGAAGGTCCAGTCGCCGCAACTCGGGGATGGTGAACCAGCCCAATTCGGACAGTTCGTCGTCGGGCGGCGTGGTGGCGTGCGCGATCAGCCGGGCAGAGACCACGAAAAACCGCGTGTCATAGCGACGGGGCCGGCCGGTGGGCGTGATGGCACGGGCGAGCAGGCGCAGGCTTGCCAGTTCCGGCAGGACGCCGTGACCGAGATAGGCCTGCCAGGGCGCGCTCAGGGGGGGTGCGTCGGGCACCGTCATGGTGCTGGGGGCAGTCACGCCCATTGCGAGGCCGGCCTCCTCGAACGTCTCGCGAATGGCCGCCAGGGCCAACGCGCGCGCCCGCTCCCGGCTCGGGGCATCCTTCATGTCGACGAGGAGTTTCGCCGTCTCGGTCTCGGCGAGTTCGCTCGACGCGGGGACCAGATGGTCGTCGGGGTCGATTCGACCGCCGGGGAAGACGAACTTGTCGGGCAGGAACACCTGCGTCGGCCGGCGGCGGCCCATCAGAATGCGGGCAGCGCCAGAGCTGTCGTCGACGATGACGAGGGTGGCGGCATCTGCGGGTGTCGCCTGAGTAGGGTGCGGGCACTCGGACGCCATGGTGAGCCCTTGCTGCGATCCGCGTCGAGGTTCAGTTGGCGTCGGATCTGACGGTCGGCTCGGGTGCGTGCTGATCATCGCCCTGGCCGGAGAAGCCATGCATGCGCAGCGCCCATTGCGCGCCAACGAGCGCGCCCTTGATGCGCGGCAGCAGCCACAAGCTCATGAGCAGGATGAGGGGGCCCCAGATGACCGCATGCACCCAGCTATCGGGGGCATAGAGATCCTCCACCATCAGCACGCCGGCAACGATGACGTGGCCGACGATCAGCATGGTGAAATAGGGCGGGGCGTCGTCCGCGCGCTGGTGATGCAGTTCCTCACCGCACGACGGGCAGGCATCGGCCACCTTGAGGTAGCCGGTATAGATCTTGCCTTTGCCGCAGGCCGGGCAGGTCTGCGCGGCCCCGCGCATCATGGCCTGCGGCCAGGAGCGGTCCGAGGGCGTGGCGGAACCCGGAACGGGGCCGGGATGGGCGGGGCGGGTGATCTCGATGGTCATGGCGACATAGGTACGAAACCGCCGACCGGCGTCAACGCGCAATTTGTCCAGCCGCACCGTCGGGATTGTTCAGCGCCGCCCTCTCGGCCCCGGACGCTTGGGCTTCATGCGCAGGTGACGCGGGCCTTTGCCCATCAGGCGAGAGCCGGCCCGCCCGGCCGACGGCTTGCCCTCGGTCAGCATCTCGAAGCGCAGCGCTCCGGCCATCGGGATCGCCTCCACGAGGCGGACTTCGACAGCATCGCCCAGGCTATAGCCGCGGCCGGTGCGGCTGCCGATCAGGGCTCGGGCCTCCTCGACGTGCTGGTAATACTCGCCCATCAGGCTGGAGGCCGGCACGAAGCCGTCGGCCCCGGTCTCGGCGAGGCGCACGAACAGCCCGGTGGCCGTTACGCCGGAGACGCGCGCGTTG
>JBGSQO010000686.1:0-2719 GCA_041738055.1 Filomicrobium sp. | reverse complement strand
GTCCTCGTCATCAAGGCCGAGCGCTTCCGCACCCAGGAGCGCAATCGCTCCGATGCCCGCGAGCGGCTGGCCGAGTTGATCCGAGAAGCCCTGATCGAGCCCAAGCGGCGGATCGCCACCAAGCCCACGCGCGGATCGAAGGAGCGGCGGCTGGACAAAAAGACACAACGCTCGGGCGTCAAGCGGCTGCGCCAGGGTAAGCCTGATCTCGATTGAAGCCGTCCCGGCTTGTCGCCAAACCCGCAAATCGGGTTAAGCTGACTGCAAACGACGCGTCCCATTGACCACTCACCACTCAGCAATCACCACTCAGCAATCACCGGCCCATGCGCTTCTCAGCCAACCTCTCCTTCCTGTTCACCGAGCTGCCGTTCCTCGATCGCTTCGAGGCCGCCGCCAAGGCTGGCTTCACCGGCGTCGAGATCCTGTTTCCCTACGAGTGGCAAGCACGTGAGATCGCCGCCCGGCTCAAGGCTAACGGACTGAAGCTCGTGCTGTTCAACATCTGGCCGGGCGACTGGGTGCGGGGCGAGCGCGGGTTGGCCGCCATTCCCGGACGGGAGGCCGATTTCGAGAGCCGGCTCGCCCAGGCGCTCACCTATGCCGACGAGATGGGTTGCCTTCGGCTGCACGCCATGGCGGGTCTCGCCCAGCACGGGGCGAACCGCGACACCTACATCCACAACCTGCGGCTGGCCGCCCGGATGGCCGAACCGCACGGCGTGGAAATCCTCATCGAGCCGATCAATCAGCGCGACATGCCGGGCTATCACCTCTCGAAAACGGCCGACGCGCGCGCCGTCATCGAGGCAGTCGGCGCGCCCAACGTCGGGTTGCAGCTCGACCTCTACCATCGCCACATGGAAGAAGGCGGGGCTATCGCTGCGATCGCGGAAAATGCCGACCTCGTGCGCCACTACCAGATCGCCGCCCCGCCCGATCGCGGCGAGCCGGACCAGAGCGAATTGGACTACCGTGCCGTGTTCCGGGCCATCGAGCGGACGGGCTACGGCGGCTGGATCGGCTGCGAGTACCGCCCGCGCCGGCAGACGGTCGAAGGCCTCGGCTGGGCCCGTCGCCTCGGCGTCCGGCTCGACGCGCAGGATTGAAGACGAAGGGGCGTTGCCCCCTCGACCCCCACCAAGGCCTTAGGCATTGGAACCGTCACCTAGAGTTCGTGGCATGCCCGTTGCCCAGAATGGGCAAACGGGGTGATCCCCCGCGCGGGGTTCGGGGGCGCGCAGCCCCCAACGGGGTCTGGGGCGGGCCCCCGTTGGCGTAAGCCAAGATGCAGGCAGGCGGCGGGATAGACTCGGCCTGCCTCAGCCGATGCGCACCTTCGAGGCGATCTTGCGGGAGGACTGCGTGCCTGAGTGCAGGATCAGCGTCTCGGTCTCCGCGAAGGTGCCGCGGAAGCGCACACCAGCCAGCATCGAGCCGGAGGTGACGCCGGTCGCGGCAAAGATCACATCGCCCTTGGCCATGTCGTCGATGGTTAGTTTGGCGTCGACATTCTTGATCCCCATCGAAATGGCGCGGACGCGCTCGGCATCGTCCGCGGGCAGCAGGCGACCCTGCATCTGGCCGCCGATGGAGCGCAGGGCCGCAGCCGCCAGCACGCCCTCGGGGGCGCCACCGGAGCCCAGATAAATGTCGGCGCCCGTGCTCGCCGGGTCCGTCGTCCAGATGACGCCTGCGATGTCGCCATCGGGGATCAGCATGACGCCGGCACCGGCAGCGCGCACGGCCGTGATGATGTCGGCATGGCGGTCGCGGTCCAGCACGCAGGCGGTGATCTCGGAGACGGGAACGCCCTTGGCCTTGGCCAGGTTGGCGAGGTTCTCGGCCACGGACGCATCGAGATCGACGAGACCAGCAGGATAGCCGGGACCGATGGCGATCTTGTCCATGTACATGTCGGGGGCGTGCAGCAGGCCGCCGCGCTCGGCCAGCGCCAGGACGGCCAGGGCATTCGGCATCGCCTTGGCGCAGATCGTGGTGCCTTCCAGCGGATCGACGGCGATGTCGACGGCCGGGCCGTTGCCGGTGCCGACCTTCTCGCCGATGTAGAGCATCGGGGCTTCATCCATCTCGCCCTCACCGATCACGACGGTGCCGGCGATGTCGATCTTGCCGAGTTCTGCCCGCATGGCGTCCACCGCAGCGCCATCCGCGCCCTTCTTGTCGCCGCGACCGGTCAGCCGCGCGGCACGGATCGCCGCCTGTTCGGTGACGTGACAGACCTCGATCAGGAGGCGCAGGGGAAGGCCGGTGGTCGACATGGTGGGGTCCTGGTGGGGGGAAGAGAGCGTTTCCCCCTCTCCCCGTCCTTCACGGGGAGAGGGTCGGGGTGAGGGGCAGGATCTAGCCGCAGCAATTGGGGCTGCCCCTCACCCTGGCCCTCTCCCCATTGCAAGTGCAGAGCAATGGGGAGAGGGAAACCACCCTTTCACATCTTCTCGATTCGGATCATCTGCGGCGGTTCGGAGACCTTGCCTTCGGCTTCGATCGCCTTGAGAGCGGCGCGGATGGCGTTCTCGGTCGTCTCATGCGTGATGATAATGACGGGAGCTGGCGCGCCGGGGGGCGTCCGTTTGCCGCTGCCGGGGAGTGCGTGGCTGTCGCGGCGCTGGACCACGCTTTCCAGAGAGACGCCCTCGTCGCCCATGCAGCGGGCGATCGCCGCCATGGCGCCCGGCTTGTCGTCGACGGACAGGCG
>JBGSQO010000080.1:0-5608 GCA_041738055.1 Filomicrobium sp. | reverse complement strand
CTCGGCGCACCATACCTGCGCGCTGTGGTGCGCGGCCGGCGGCATCCCGGTCGGCGTGCGCGCCGAGGACGGCACGGTCTACATGGTCCTGAAAATCAAGGGCGAGGACCCACTGGCTCAGACCGACACCGTCATGGAAATCCAGTCGAACACCATCCTCGCCAAGGGCCAGCACTACCTGCGCGACGGCGTGAACTATCTCGTCGTCGAGAAGGTCGTCGCCAACGAGGGCATCGTCAACAAGACCCACGACGACTATGGCCCGATCCCCGGTTTCGCGGTTCCCGAGAAGGCACCCGGCAAATGAGGACGACGACCATGCGCTTTGCGACGTTGACACTCCTTGCCGCCCTTCTCTCCGCCTCTGCTCCGCTGGCTGCCTCCGCGCAGGACTTCTCTGCCGGCAGCAAGGCCGAGACCTTGGGCCTAACGGGCGAGCAGAAGGCGACTTTCTCCGGCAAGGTCGTCGACATCCTGTGCGAATTGGCGGGCGACTGCCCGGGCAATTGCGGCGACGGCAATCGCAACCTCGGCATCGTGCGCACCTCCGACAGCAAGCTCGTCATCGTGTCGAAGAACGCGCAGTTCGAGTTCAACGGCGGCGTCGACGACTTGCTGCCCTATTGCGGCCAGACCGTCGACGTGGACGGCCTGCTGCTGGGCGACGATCCGAGCGTGCCGGGCAAGATCTACATGATGCAGTTCGTGCGCCGATCCGGCGAGACGGAGTGGACAAAGGCCGAGCTGTGGACATCGGCCTGGGAGAAGCGCAACCCGGCCGCCAAGGGTGAAGGCCCCTGGTACAATCGCGACCCGCGCGTGACCAAGCAGATCGAGCGCTCCGGCTACTTCGGCCTCGGCGCGGCGGAAGATCAGAAGTATTGGGCGGGCAACAAGTGATGTGGTTCGTCCTGACCGCCAAACGCCTCCCATCGCTGACGTCGTCATGGCCGCGCAGGCGGCTATCCACGCTACGGGCCGGGATCGAACCACGTCGCGCAGCTTGCACGACCTCAGATCCATCATCGGCTTGCGTGGACAGCCGCCTGCGCGGCCGTGACGGGCTTTTCAACTTAGGGGTTGGTTCCAGAGTCCAAGACCCTGGCGGGGAGCTCGAGGGGCAGCGCCCCTCGATCTTCTGGCTGGTGGCGCTTTCACTCCTGCTCGCCACCCCCGCGATCGCCCACAACGGCGTCGCGCACACGTCGGCGGAGGAGGCGATCCGCCATCAGGCCGAGGAGCCGAACACGCCGGGCTTTCCTTCGATCAAGGGTGGCGATTTTGCGCTGACTGATCACCAGGGGCGCGCGCGCACGTCGAAGGACCCGGACGGCCGGCACCAGCTCGTGTTCTTCGGCTATGCCAACTGCGCGGCGATCTGCTCGGTCGCGTTGCCGCGCATGGCGCAGGCGACCGACTTGCTGGAGAAAAAGGGCATCGTCGTCACGCCGGTCCTGATCACGGTCGACCGCACGCGCGACACGGTGGAGGCGTTGGCGCCGGCCGTCGCCAAGATCCACCCGCGCCTCGTCGGCCTGACCGGCAGCGAGACGGCGCTGGATGTCGCTTACAAGGCGTTCCAGGTCGACCGGAAGCACGTGTTCGACGACCCGGAGCACGGCCCCGTCTACGCCCACGGCAGCTACATCTTCCTGCTGGCCCCCGACGGGTCTTTCCGCACGCTGCTGCCCCCTATTCTCGGCCCGGATCGTATTGCCGAGGTGGTGGCGGGGTATGTGGCGAGGGCGGGGAAGTAGGTTGGGGTGGGTGTGTTTGGCCGGTCTCTGCCGTCGGTGCGTCTCGCGGAGGCGCGACAGCACTGTCCGCTGCGGTTCGAAGATGACGGAGATTCGGTCAAGGCAGGTGAAGGGATCGAACCCAGGCGAACGAGTAACCAGCTTGTGTTCCCATGAGCGTCTTGCCAAAATCGTCCATAAGGGCGGCAGGGACGGGTGGGCAGGCGGTGTCGGGTAAAATTTTTGTCAGCTATCGACGCGACGACAGCGCGCCCTACGCCATAAGCATAGCTCAGTATCTTGAGAATGTCTTCGGCAGCGGAAATGTGTTCATCGATGTGGACCGGCTCCGGCCGGGCGAGCATTTCACTGACGTCCTCCACGCTCGACTGCGCGATAGCGCGGTTATGCTCGTAGTCATCGGCCCACTATGGTTAGCAAATGATCCGGTAACTGGCCGACGGCGCATCGACGATGAGGATGATTGGGTGCAGCTCGAGGTGGCGACCGCGATCGCACGGAATGTCTGCGTGATCCCTTTGTTGGTCGGTGGCGCTCAATTCCCAGCGCGAGAAGAACTGCCTACTCAACTTCGAACCCTGGCTGATCGACACTACAGTACATTAACAACGAGCGGGTTTCGCTACGAGATGGCCGGCCTTGCCAGCGACATCAAGGCGGTCGTCGGTGTGCCGTTAGCAAGGCCGGCGGTAGCCAGCAAGAAGATTATGAGGATGGCAGTCAGACTATCACTCGTCGCTGCAGTTCTCGGAACAGCTTATGGCTATTTTGACAGCCATAGGAAGGCGAGTGAACATGCGGAGCATACGCATCGACTGAACAAGGGGTGGGACTGCGCGAACAAGTACTCGGACGAGCAGCTAAAGGCACTTGGTGTTACGTGGGACGAAAAAATCGATGTCAGCAAGATTGGATGCTCACCAACAAGATTTATCGCCTACTTGAGCGAGATACGAGATCTAAGCAATAGGCGCGATGCCGGCGAAGAATATTGGTTGTGGTTCGATAAGTGGTCGGGCGCAATGATTGGTGCATTCGCATTCGCCGCCATCAACGCCCTTGGGCTTATCGCCATTGCTCTAATGCGGTTGGCGAACTGGATAGCGAGGTGATGTCGGCGCTTGCACAATCGCAGAGCAGCTCACAGCTCGACTCTTGAATCCGACCAAATATCACCTTTCTACTCAGGACCGGACGAACGGCAAGTCCCGTGCGCTTGAACGAACAATGCCCCTTCTGGCCCACCTCACCAACGGCGCGTCCGCGGCGACGGCGCCAAATCAACCCGCCAACTCGTGAACCGACCGGAGAGCGCCACGACACGCGCGGCGCTCTCCGAATTGCGCTCAGTTGTCGACGTCCCGCTTACTGGCAGGAGCATTTCGCCGAGGCTTCGCAGGGTGGCGCGGGGGCTGGGACGCAGATGCCCTTGGCCGCGCCCTTGCCCTTGCACCAGGCGTCGCAGTCGAACTTGTCGGGGTGGCCGGTGTCGTCGGTGTGTGCGTGAACCGCCAGCGCGCCGGGATTGCTCTCGACGAGAACCGTTTCCGACAGGCAGGCCTCACCAAACGACCGGCCGTTCGGCTTGCCGTCCTTGTCGGTGCCCTGGTGACAGCCGGCTTCGCCGGGGTTAACGCCGTCGGTGTCCGTCCAATAGGTCGTCTCGCCTTTTTTCCAGTCCTTCGGTTGGAAGCTGAACACGCCCAGCGCGCCGGGCATGCCCTTGGCGCCCTTGGAGGGGCCGTGGTCGTCTCCGGCGAGGGCGGGCGCGGCAAGCATCATCGGCATGAGAAGTGTGATGAAGAGTGTCGACAGTCGGATCATTGAAGCCTCCCTGACGTGTTGAGTGAAGGGGTTGGACGGCGCTCTCAACGAGTTGCGCCCTCCCATCCCTTGTCCCGTCAGCCGGGAGGCTACACCTGAAATGCTTGGGCTGGACGCAAGTCGGTCCTGCGACGTGTCGTCGTCCCTTCCCTCACACCCGCCAACCCGAGTGCAGCGCCGCGATTCCGCCGGTCAGGTTGCGATAGCTGACGCGCTCGAAGCCGGCCGTCCGGATCATGTCGGCGAAGGCGTCTTGTTTGGGGAATTTGCGGATCGACTCCACGAGATACTTGTAGCTCTCGGCATCGCCCGCCACGGCCTGGCCCAGCCGCGGGATCACCTCGAAGGAATGCAGGTCGTAGATCTTGTCGAGGACCGGCACCTGGCACTCGGAGAATTCCAGGCACAGGAACCGCCCGCCGATCTTCAGGACGCGATGGGCCTCGCGCAGCGCCTGGGGAATGTCGGTGACGTTGCGGATGCCGAAGGCGATCGTGTAGGCGTCGAAGCTGCGGTCCGGGAACGGCAGGCGCTCGGCGTTGCCCTCGATGAGGCTGATCCGCTCGGACAGTCCGGCATCGGCGACCTTTTTGGTGCCGACCTCCAGCATTTCCGGCGAGATGTCGCATACGACCGCCGTCGCCTCGGGGCCGGTCGCCCGCGCGTACCGCATGGCCACGTCGGCCGTCCCGCCGGCCACGTCGAGGAGCCGAAACGGCCGCCCAGAGCCGGCGCGCGGCGGGTTGAGCCAACTGATGAGGTCGGCTTTCCACAGCCGGTGCAGCCCCCCCGACATCAGGTCGTTCATCACGTCGTAGCGGGCGGCGACCGAGGAGAACACCTCGTTGACGAGCCCCTGGCGGGTTTCGCGCGGGACTTCGCGGAAGCCGAAGCTGGTCGTCGTGTTGTTGCCCTGGGTCACGGTCCAACTCCTCGGTTTGATTTCAGTCCCTGGGTGTGCCAGAGCCACGCTGGAACGTAAAGCGCAGGAGCCCGCCATGCCCGAGCCGACCGCCTATTCGAACCTCCTCATCGAGATCCATGGCCGTGTCGGCCTTATCACGCTCAACCGGCCGAAGGCGCTCAATGCGCTCAACTCCGAGCTGATCGACGAACTGGCCTGCGCGCTGCGGGGGTTCGAACTCAACGATGGCATCGGCGCCATCGTCATCACCGGCTCGGAGAAGGCGTTCGCGGCCGGCGCCGACATCAAGGAGATGGCGCAGAAGTCGTTCATGGACGTCTACCGCGAGGACTTCGCCGCCAGCTGGGACGTGGCCGCCCGCTGCCGCAAGCCCGTCATCGCCGCGGTCGCCGGTTACTGCCTCGGCGGCGGGTGTGAGCTGGCCATGCAGGCCGACATCATCATCGCCGCCGACACCGCGAAGTTCGGCCAGCCGGAAATCACGCTGGGCATCATGCCGGGGATCGGCGGCACGCAGCGGCTGATCCGCGCCGTCGGCAAGGCGAAAGCCATGGAGATGTGTCTGACCGGCCGCATGATGGACGCCGTCGAGGCCGAGCGATCGGGCCTCGTCGCCCGCGTCGTGCCGGCCGTCTCGCTGATCGCGGAGGCCTTGGCGACGGCGGAGAAAATCGCGTCGATGTCACTGCCGGCCGTGATGATGACCAAGGAGACGGTCAACCGTGCCTATGAGACGAGCCTTTCGGAGGGCCTGCTGTTCGAGCGGCGCCAGTTCCACGCCTTGTTCGCGACCGAAGACCAGAAGGAAGGAATGGCGGCGTTTGCCGAGAAGCGGAAGGCCGACTTCAAGCATCGGTAGCTGGGGGTTGGATTGCCATCTCCCCATCTCGCCTCACGCCCCCCGCATCCGCCAATGCGTGAGCGCGGCGATCAGCGAGATCAGGCCGATCGCCAGTCCGCCGGCGATGAAGACGTGATTGGCGGCCCAGTCGGTATTCGTGCCCCAGGGCTTACCCGAGCGGATGAGGAACGTGAGCCCGGCCGCCGCACCCACGGCCTGGGCCAGCGCGAGGCCCGCCGACAGGTCGAGCGCCGCCGGACG
>JBGSQO010000052.1:0-6452 GCA_041738055.1 Filomicrobium sp. | reverse complement strand
GATCGACGGGGCCATCAAGTCGGCAAACCTGGTCCAGGTGCGCGCGCGCCAGCTGGGTGGCCGCGTGCAGACGCTGCGGCAGGCCATCTTCACCAGCGACCTCATGCGCCGGTCCCCGTCCCCCTTGCAGCCCTCGATCTGGGTCGACGTCGGGACCGCAGTTCCGATGATCTGGAGCCAGATCGACGCTATTGCCGCCGATTGGCTTTCGGCCGCCCGCTCGAAATGGCCGGCGCTCGCCGGGATCGCGTCTGCCGCCTTCGCGCTCTACTGGGTGTTGAAGCTGCTCATCCGCCGGTACATGCAAGCGCGGATGACGTTCGACCCGGAGTATCCACCGGGGTTCTTCCGCAAGGCGAGTGCGGCCTTCATTGCCGGTCCGGCTCGCGCGCTGCCCTCGGTCGCAGCCGTCGGCCTCGCCTTCGCCCTGTGCCACGGCCTGGGCCTCGTCTACCTGCAGGTCGGTGAGATTGCCACCGCAGCGCTGCTGTCGTTCGTCGGCTACAAGGTGTCCGGCAGCCTCACCAAGGCCTACCTGCAGCCCCAGCGGGCAGCCTGGCGTCTGATGGCCGTCGACGACGCCACCGCCAAGCGTCTTACGGGAATCGTCAAGTCGATCGCGGCGCTGTACGGGGTGGACTTCCTGCTGCGCGAGACGATCCGGGTTCTGTTCCTGCCGCTGTCGGTCAGCATCGCGTTGACCTTCCTGACCAGCATGGCGTTTGCCGCGCTGCTCATCGTCCTCGTGCGCACGCCGCTGCCGACCCACGTCGGGCGCGTGACGGCGTTGAGCTACATCCGCACCGAGATCGTCAAGGCGCCCCTCCTGCTGGCGGCGCTGGTCATCGTGCTCGCGTCGCTGGCCGGCTACATCGCGCTGGCTCGCTATGTCGCCGGGCAGGTGGTGGCCACGGGTGGGGCCGTGCTTGTGCTCGTCATGCTGTATCTGGCGAGCCGCGCCATCGCCTCGGAGACGCCGGAAGCCCTCGCCGCCAAGAGCGGAACGGACTCTGTGCTGGGACTGTCGCCCGATCAGCGGCGCTATCTCGCCCGCGGGATCTCGATCCTGCTCGACGTCGCGCTCGTCCTTCTGTCGGCACCCGTCCTGCTCTACTCGTTCGGTTTCGCCCCCGCCGAAATCGCCAGCCTCAGCCATCGGGCGGTGTTCGGGTTCGAGTTGGGCGGCTTCCAGATCTCGCTGGCGCGGATTGCGGCCGCCGTCGCCCTCTTTGCCGGCATCATCCTGTTCACGCGCATGTTGCAGCGCTGGGTGGTGGAGACCGTGCTGCCGCCGCAGCAGACTGATCAGGGCCTGTCGAACTCCATCGGGACGGGCATCCTCTACATCGGCTACGGCGTTGCCGCCCTCGCCGGCGTCTCCTATGCCGGTCTCGACATCACCAACCTCGCCATCGTCGCGGGCGCCCTGTCGGTCGGCATCGGCTTCGGTCTGCAGTCGATCGTGAACAATTTCGTGTCCGGGCTGATCCTGCTGGTCGAACGGCCGGTCAAGGTCGGCGATTGGATCAAAGTCGGCAGCAGCGAAGGCTATGTGCGCCGCATCTCGGTGCGCTCGACGGAGATCGAGACCTTCGACAGGGCCAGCGTCATCCTGCCGAATTCGGAGCTGATCACCGGTACCGTCGTCAACATGACGCACCGTAATGCGATCGGGCGACTGACCATCCCGATCGGCGTCGGCTACGACAGCGACCCGCGCAAGGTCGAGGAGGTCTTGCTGGCAGCGGCCCACGCCGCGCCGCTGGTCGCCCGCCACCCGGCGCCTTTCGTCGTGTTCGAACGGTTCGGCGACAGCTCGCTCGACTTTTCGCTGCGGGTTTATCTGGCCGACGTCAACCGGTCCCTGAGTGCCAAGACGCAGCTGATGATCGAGATCCTGGTTCGCCTGCGCGAGGCGGGCATCGACATCCCCTACCCCCAGCGCGATTTCAATATCAAAGGCCTGGACGCCCTGCGCGCCGCGCTCGGGTCACACCGTCCGGACTAATCGCTGACTCACTCGGCTGTCCGATCGGCCGGACGGTATCCTCTTTTTTTGCGCCTTCCGACACTCGTTCCGAGAGCCGGCCGGAAGGCGCGGTCTACCGAAAGCGATGCGTCAGAAGTTCGTTCGGTCGGTATGAGTTATCGTCGGCGAGCGCCAGCGTCTCGATGACCGGCCGATCGCCAGCGAAACAAGGCCGGGCGCGGGGGCAGACCCGTCGTGATCCCCGACCGGCACATCCGAGCCTTGGCTGCCGACGGTGGATGATCAGTCTCCGAAAGCGCCCGGTCCGATCCGCCGCAGGTCGAGAGCGGTCCGCGAGATCGACAGGATTCGCCCTGGCATCGGCTCGGTGACCGTCGGTCGCAGCGCCAGTGCGGGCGCTGTGGCTTTGGCAACCGGTGCCACATGGGGCGGTCCGTTCGACTGGGATCGCTGCGCGTGAGCATCCCCCGCGCTACCTGCAGCAGCGATGAGACTGCCGGCTGCCGCCAAAACGCCGGCAATAATGCCGACGGGAGCCATGCGGCTCGTCCAACTGCGGTCCGGCTTCGTCAGCGGAGACATCGGCTTACTCCTTCCAGGCGGCCCGGCAGGGCACAAACCTTGAAAGAGTGTGCGATGAACGTGTGAAGGCCCGGTTAACGACCGTGCCGAATCGAAACGTTCCGCGCCCGCGTGCCTGACGAGAGACAGGGCAACGGCTCCTGACGGCAGCGCTCGATCAGTCTTCCCGGTAGACCCGCTCGCGGCGCTCGTGGCGCTCCTGGGCTTCCAGCGACAGGGTCGCGATCGGCCGTGCCTCCAGACGCTTCAATCCGATCGGCTCGCCCGTCTCCTCGCAGAAACCGTAACTGCCGTCGTCGATCCGGGCGAGGGCCGCGTCGATCTTGGATACGAGCTTGCGCTGACGGTCGCGGGCGCGCAACTCGAGCGAGCGATCCGTCTCGGAGGTCGCGCGGTCGGCCAGATCGGCGTGCTGGGTCGAATCCTCATACAGCCCCATCAGCGTCTCGCGCGTCTCGCGGATGATCTCCTCTTTCCAGCTGACGAGCTTCTGGCGGAAATAGGCCCGCTGGCGAGCGTTCATGAACGGCTCGTCTTCGGTCGGCTGGTATCCCGGCGGCAGAACGATCGAGGATTCGCTCGCCCGCGCAGTACTTTCGGCGGAGCCGCCGACCTCGTCACTCGTCATGCGGGGCGACTTGCCGCCCTGCGCCTGCGCCTTCGCGGTCTCGAGCTTTGTCATCCTGCCCTCCCGGCGCCGTCGGCTGGCACGAAGAAGTGTCGTGCGCCACGTGCAACGTTGCCGTCCGTATGAATGAGAATGCGGCCAAGTGTCAAGAATATCGCGGAGTTAGTCCAAATTTGCGTGAAGGCCGGGCAAACGCGGCTGGTGCACCACCGCGGGCACACACGAAACATTCAACCCGCGCACCGAAAGTTCCCCGCGAAGTTGTCGCTAAGGCAAATCACCACTTAACGTTATATTCAGGCGATTGCGCTACCTTGAGGTCAGCCGACGAGAGCCGGAGGCGAACGTCCCGACCGCAGCAGCAGCCCAGTCCGATCTGCCCCATCGGCCTGATGTGAAAGCTCGATCAGAATGCTCGCCAGATGGTACGCAGGCAAGGAGAAGGCGGATGTTGCTCCCACGCGTCTGCCAGACCAAGTTCGCGTCCATGGCTCGAGTGGCTGCCGCTGCCACAAGGAAAATTCATAGCCCTGTCAAGGAGTAGTCTAACGCCGATCGTCATTGCCCTCGCATCGCGGGCCTGCGGGCTCAGCACTCCCACCCAGAGCGGCCCGTAGTCACCAGAGGAAGCCTGCCCACCCAGGCGCCCACCCGATCCTCCGGCACCCACCGGCCGTCGTGCGACCCGCACCCGCGATGCCTCAGAGGCGCCGCTCCAGCCCCACCCTGGAGCGGCGCTCTCGTCTTTTCTTGTCTGACAATCGAATGAAGCGGCTGTCGCTTGCCGCCAGCCCGCCTCACCCTTACCGTCCAGACTTGCAAGTCAGCTCGCAGTCACGGAGGGACAATGGCATTCACGGGCACGGCGAACTATGTCGCCACGGACGATCTGCGCATCGCCGTCAACGCAGCCATCGCCCTGGAACGGCCGTTGCTCGTCAAGGGTGAACCAGGAACCGGCAAGTCCGTGTTGGCGCGGGAGGTTGCGCGGGCGCTCGGGGCGCCGATGATCGAGTGGCACATCAAGTCCACCACCAAGGCCGTGCAGGGCCTCTATGAGTACGACGCCGTCTCGCGGTTGCGCGACAGCCAGCTCGGCGATCCTCGCGTGGGTGACATCGCCCACTACATCCGCAAGGGCAAGTTGTGGACGGCTTTCGAGATGGAGAGCCGCCCGGTGCTGTTGATCGACGAGATCGACAAGGCCGATATCGAGTTTCCCAACGACCTGTTGTTGGAACTCGACCGCATGGAGTTCCATGTCTACGAGACCGGCGAGACGATCCGCGCCCGCCAGCGGCCGGTCGTGATCATCACCTCCAACAACGAGAAGGAGTTACCCGACGCCTTCCTGCGCCGTTGCTTCTTCCACTTCATTCGCTTTCCCGATCCCGACACCATGGCGGCAATCGTGGAGGTGCACTTCCCCGGCCTCAAGCAGCGGCTCGTCGCCGAGGCCTTGCGCATCTTCTACGAGATCCGCGAGGTGCCAGGATTGAAGAAGCGGCCATCGACGTCGGAGCTGCTCGACTGGATCAAGCTCTTGCTGAATGAGGATATCGGGCCGGAGACGCTGCGCGAGACGGACGGGCGCAAGCTCATCCCGCCGCTGCATGGCGCGCTCTTGAAGAACGAACAGGACGTGCACCTGTTCGAGCGGCTGGCGTTCATGACGCGGCGCAAAGGGGAGGGGTAATACGGGTCCCGGCGGAAGCCGGAACCCAGACCTCAGACCCCAGACCCCAGCCCCACCCCCTCGCGGCCCAGCCGCGCCCAGACGCGGTTCAGGGTTTCTCGATCCGTCGCGAGAACTCGGTCTGGCCACCGGACGCCAGGATGCGGGCCTGCTCGACCCAGCTCTCGCGCTCGATGCGACCCTTGAAATCGAGCATCTGGCTCATGCGGTCGATATCGGCCGAGGTCCAGTTGGCGATCTGCTCGTAGCGCGAAATGCCGAGTGAGTTCAGCTTCTTCTCGATCAGCACGCCGATCCCGCGGATGCGCTTCAGATCCTCGGCGGGGCCAACATCGCCGGCCTTGTCGCGCAGCAATTCGGACCGCACCGAGCGCAGCCCGCCGACATCGCTGCGGGTCGGCTCGACAGCTGGACGGGACCGCTCCTGGTTGACCCGGATGGCGTCGGCAAGACGCGTCGGACGATTGGCGGCCTCAGCGGAGGCGGCGTCCGTGGTCGACCCGGTCGATGCGCCCCCCGTAGCGGTTGCAACTGCGGTGGCCACCGCCGCGCCGACGGCAGCCGTCACGTCTGCAACCGCGCTGGTGCCAACCGCTGTCGGTGCCACAGTCGTGGTTTCAACCGTCGCCGGTGCAGCGCGGCGCTTATCGTAATCGGTGACGCCGCCCTTGGCGAGGATCTGCGCCTGCTCGATCCAGTTCTCGCGTCCGATGCGGCCAGCCGATCCGACCAGGCCATCGAAGCGGCGCACCTCGTCGGCAGTCCAGCCGGCGATCTGGGCAAAGCGGGTCACGCCATTGGCCTTGAGGATGTCGCGGGCACCGGAATCGACGCCGCGAATTCGGCCGAGATCGTCGCCGTCCGAGCCCACTCCCAGCGAGACCCCGGCTGCCGGCCCCGCGCCGGTCTCGGCAGAAGCAGCGGCTCCAGCCGACGGCATGCTGAACTTAACCAGATCCGGGATGCTGGGACCAGTCGACGCCTTGCCCACAGGAACGAGCTGTTCGTTCGGAACATTTGGCCGGAGGCTAGCCTTCGATTCTGAAAGCTGGATCTCGGGCATCGGCACCGGTGCACCTTCAAGCGGCGGCAACCGGTTGGCATCGGGCACCAGCGCTTCGGCCGGCATCGCAACGACGCTGCCACCGGCTCGACGCCGGCGCGCGTAGTCCGTCTCTCCACCCCTGGCCAGGATCTGCGCCTGCTCGATCCAGCCCTCGCGCGAGATGCGGCCGGGGGCAACGAGCAGCCCCTCGAAGCGGTCGACATCGGCGGCGGTGAACGCGGCGATCTGGGCGAAGCGGGTGATGCCGCTGGCGCCGAGCTTGGTCGAATCCATTCCGTCGATGGCGCGGATCAACGTCAGGTCATCCGGTGTGGCTACAGCCGCCGGAGCCGCAGGCGTCGCTGGCGCCTTAACAGGTGCCGGCTGCACCGCGACGGGCTGACTGACGACGATGGCAGGTTTGTCTGCGGGTACCGAAACCGTTGCCGGCGGCGTTTGAGCGCTGGGCGTCGCGGCTGAGGCCGCCTTCTGCATCTGGGCGGTGGCCGTT
>JBGSQO010000044.1:0-1576 GCA_041738055.1 Filomicrobium sp. | reverse complement strand
GAGCCGCGAAGTCCCGATCGAGCGCCCCCGCTGGATGGATGTCGCCCGCCGCTCGCGACGCACAGCCGGCTGGCGAACTGCGGCGTCGTGGATCGTAGCCGTTGCAGTCGTCGTGTTCATCGTCGTGGCCGTCACGGTCATCGTGGTCGGCCTGCCCAAGGGCATGGTCAGCTGGCCGTCGCTGCAGGCTGCACCTGTAATGCAACCGCCTCAGGGCAAATAGCCCTTGTCGAGGTCCATCGACTGGCGGGACAGCACACGACCGCCTGCCGCCATGTGGGCGACCTGCCAGGACAGGTTAGTGCCACTGTCGGGCGTGGTATCGGAGCCGAACCGGGCCTCGATGGTCTCGCCGGGCTTGGCCGAGATCGGCTTTTCCAGCGGGAAGAACAGTTGCTCCCAGTGGGTCGGTGCTCCCTCGGGCGAGATCGAAAGGCGAATGCCTTCGACGATCTCGATCTCCCACCACACCGCGAAACCGTAAACAATGGTCGGGGTTTCCAGCTCCCAGGTCGCAGTGCCCTTGCGCTTGCCGCTGACGCGGGTGGTCAGGTCGGCCTCGTCCCATTGGCGGGCGGCGCCGGGGAGCAGATCAGCCGCCTTGATGCCGCGCACGTAGGCGTTGTTCAGGCTCATGCGCCGCGCCATGCGGAAATCGAGGCCGTATTTCGCCCCGGTGCGGTCCCAGGCGGTCATCTCGTCGTAGAGGCGGGGGGTGACGATGGGGCTCGCAAACTGGCGGACGGTGCGGGGCAGGATCACGCCGCCGCGCTTCAGATGTCGCCGACGCGCGTCATCGAGGGTCGCGATGATGTCTTCCTCGAAGGCGTAGTTGCCCAGCGTCTCGGTGACGATGACGTCGACCTTGGGCGGCTCGTCCATCTCGGTGGAATGGCACGCGAACAGGTGGCAGCCGGTGACGCCGGAGGCCTTGATGGTCGCCTCCGCGACGGCTGCGACCTCGGCGGTCTCGTAGAAGAACACCTCCTTGGCCCCGAGCTTGGCCGCCATCAGCCCCAGGATGCCGGAGCCGGCGCCGATGTCGGCAACGGTCGTCTTGCCCGGCACGATGACCGACTTCAACGCCCGATAGAAGGCGTCGTTGCGGAGCTCGTCGGCGATCAGCGTGCGGTGGTATTCGATGCGCATGGGGTGAAGTTCTTGGTTTTAGGATTTAGGTTTTAGGTTCTAGGTTCTAGGTTCTAGGGGATTAGGAGAGACCCATCATATTCAACTCACTACTCACTACTCACCCTCAAATACGGCCGTCTGATTTCATAGAGCGTCAGCGCCGTGGCAATCGCGAGGTTCAGGCTGTCCAGGTCGCCCGCCATGGGGATGCGGACGAGCCGCGTGCAGGCGTCCGTCAAATCGTCGCTGAGGCCGGGGCCTTCGCTGCCCATCAGAACCAGCGTCGGGCCGCGATAAGTCGGCTCGCGGAAATCCTCGTTGGCCGCCAGCGACAGCCCGACGACGTCGCCGGTCCACGCTTTGGCCAGCGCCAGGAACGGCTCGCGCTCCAAGCGGGCGAGCGGAACGGCGAAGATCGAGCCCATGCTGGCGCGGGTGGCCTCGC
>JBGSQO010000676.1:0-6549 GCA_041738055.1 Filomicrobium sp. | reverse complement strand
AGGTGGTGGCCGAACGTCACCGGCTGGGCGGGCTGCAGGTGGGTGAAGCCCGGCATGACGACGCCGGCGTTGGCCTCGGCCTTGGTCGCCAGTTCGTATTGCAGGGCCGCCAGCGCGGTATCGAACGAGTCGATCTGGGCTCGCAGGTACAGGCGGAAATCGGTCGCCACCTGGTCGTTGCGGGAGCGGGCCGTGTGCAGGCGGCCGGCCGGCTCGCCGATCAGGTCCTTCAGCCGGCTCTCGACGTTCATGTGCACGTCCTCGAGCTGTCTCGAGAAGGTGAACGTGCCCGCGGCGACTTCGCGCTCGATCTCGGCCAACCCCTCGAAGATCGCGCGGACGTCGGCCTCGGTCAGGATGCCGGCAGCCGCCAGCATTTCGGCGTGCGCGCGCGAGCCCGCGATATCCTCGTTGACCATGCGCTTGTCGAAGCCGATCGACGCGTTGATCTCCTCCATGATCTCGGAGGGTGACATCTGGAAGCGGCCGCCCCACATGCTGTTGGATTTGGCGTTGGTCACGATTATTTGCTCCGGCTCGGCGGCAGAACAGGGTTAGGGAGAGGCATGAGCGAAGGATCGACACACAAGGCGCGGGGCCCATCGATGGCGCTCGTAGTCTCGGCGGCTGGCCTGGCGGCCGCTTTCGGGATTGCTGCGGTATACTTGAGCCAAGCCCCTGCTGACAACGGCAGCAACGCCGCTGGCGCTCCGGGTTCTTTTGCAACGGCTGTGCCACAACCTGTCGGCAAACCATCGACCGAGGGTCGAAGCGATGGAAGTCTAGCCGCCTTCGTGTTCAAAAATGACCGCCCGGCCGTCGCCGATATCGCCTTCACGGACGCTGACGGCAAGCCGCTGACACTTGCCGTGTTCAAGGGCAAGACCGTGCTTCTCAACCTGTGGGCGACGTGGTGCGCGCCCTGCCGCAAGGAGATGCCCGACCTCGACCGCTTGCAGCGCGACTTGGGCTCGGACACGTTCGAGGTGGTGGCACTGAGCCTCGATCGCGGCGGGGCGGCCGCCTCCAAGGCCTTCCTCGACAAGATCGGGATCAAGAACCTCAAGCTGTACGTCGACGACACCGGGCGGGCGAGCGCGCCGCTGAAGATCATCGGAATGCCGACGACGCTGCTCATCGATCCAGAAGGGCGCGAAATCGGCCGGCTGATCGGCCCGGCGCCCTGGGACGGGGAAGCGGCCAAGAAGCTGATCGAGGCGCAGTTGAGGTGAGCCCGGTTGGCCGCCCCCTCACATCATCGAGCGGATCGCGCCCTTGACCGTCCAAATCACCAGCCGGATCAGCGCGCCGACGACGAGGCCCAGCAGCAGCAGCAGGATCGACTTGGGGCCGAGTTCACCCAGCAGTGTGGCGAAGGCCGTATTGGCATAGGCCGGGAACACATAGATGAGCAGGTCGGTCATCACGTTCAGCAGATCGCGCGACAGGCTGACCAGATAGCCGAAGAAGCTCTGGCTCCATTGCGCGAGTCCCACGTAGACGATCATGGCGGCCAGTGCCTCGACGATCAGCAGGACGACGACGCCGGTCAGCGTCATGATCCCTGCCATCAGGCTTCCCGTCAGCGTGCGATCCTGCGCCATTGTGTTCGTCCTCCCCGATCTCTTCCCGTTCCTACCACAGGCTGTACGTAGCAAGCCCGTTCGACGTGATTGCGACAGGACGGTTCCGCCCGGCAGACACGAAAAAGCCCGCATCCGAGGATGCGGGCCAAGGCAGACCTGCAGCAGACGCCCGGAGGAGGAGGAACCGAGCGGATGCCACAGGGGTCGTCGAACGTCGAACTCTTAGCGGACTGCCGGAGGAGCAACCGGAGCGGGAGCGACCGGAGCCTGGCCCTGCGGAGCAACCGGAGCGCCGTAGGGGGCGTAGCCGTAGGGAGCGGGAGCGTAGCCGTAGGGGGCATAGCCGTAGCCCGGGCCGTAGCCGTTGTAGCCGTTGTAGCCGTTCCAGCCGTTGTAGCCGTTGCCCTGGGCATTGCCGGCGCCCTGCATGTTGCCGGAGAAGTTCATGCCGAAGTTGCCCGAGCCGGTGCCATTGCCCCAACCGTTGCCCCAGCCGTTGCCGTTGTTCCAGCCATTGCCGTTGTTCCAGCCGTTGCCCCAGAAGGCGTTGGCGTCGCCGGCACCCATCAGGCCTGCACCCAGCACCACAGCGCCAGCCAGCATAAGGGTCTTTGCAAA
This sequence comes from Filomicrobium sp., assembly GCA_041738055.1. Classification (GTDB taxonomy): domain Bacteria; phylum Pseudomonadota; class Alphaproteobacteria; order Rhizobiales; family Hyphomicrobiaceae; genus Filomicrobium. The sequence continues at coordinate 4,345 of JBGSQO010000676.1, read as the reverse complement.
GCTCTTCATCGTTTCATCTCCCATGGATCGTCTGTTGAAGCGGTCGATATTTCCAATCTGCGCCGCTGCGGGTGGACCGCCGGTGCGGATGACCCTTATTTTGCAATGAGCATGCCAACATTCGAATATGCTGATACTTAAGGCTTTTCGTTGAGTTGCCTGCGTTGCGCCGTTACATGCGGCCGGCCGCCGCACACCCGTAAGGTGTTGTTTTTCCAAATATTATATGATCGCCCCCGGTTCCAACGTTGCGCAACAGTTGCAACATAATGCGTGAATGAGGATCGCTCGAGGGGGCCGGAACCCGCTTGACAAGACGCCGCAGGCCTCCAGCCCATCGCTGCGTCACCCGCGCACCGGCTCGTGGCACCCTACGGTTGACTTGGCCCGAGCCCATCCGCCACAACCATGGTTCCAGAAAAAAACGGGAGAAGAACGCACCATGGCCACAGCGCCCGCCGATCTCATCGCCACAATCGAGACCGCCTTCGAGGCGCGCGACAACGTCAGCCCGGCCACCAAGGGCGCCGTGCGCGATGCGGTGGACACGGCCCTCTCGATGCTGGATGCCGGACAGGTGCGCGTTGCCGAAAAGGGCGCGGGAGGCCAGTGGACCGTCAACCAGTGGCTGAAGAAGGCCGTGCTGCTGTCGTTCCGGCTCTCCGACAACGAGGTCATCCCGTTCCAGAAGTCAGGCACCTACGCCAGCCGCGTGCACGGCTACGACAAGGTGCCGCTGAAGTACGGCGACTGGCAGGCCGCTGAGTTCAAGGCCGCCGGCTTCCGCGCGGTTCCGGGTGCCATCGTGCGGCGCTCGGCCTATATCGCGCCGGGCGTCGTCTTGATGCCGTCGTTCGTCAACCTCGGCGCCTATGTCGATAGCGGCACCATGGTCGACACCTGGGCCACCGTCGGGTCGTGCGCGCAGATCGGCAAGAATTGCCACATCTCGGGTGGCGCCGGCATCGGCGGCGTGCTGGAGCCGTTGCAGGCCGGCCCCGTCATCATCGAGGACAACTGCTTCATCGGCGCGCGTGCCGAAGTCGCCGAGGGCGTCATGGTCGGCGAGGGCTCGGTCTTGTCCATGGGCGTGTATCTGGGGGCCTCCACCACCATCATCGACCGCGCGACCGGCGAAAAGCATTTCGGCAAGGTGCCGCCGTATTCGGTCGTCGTGTCGGGGACCATGGCCGGCAAGCCCCTGCCGGATGGGACGCCGGGCCCGAACCTCTACTGCGCCGTCATCGTCAAGCAGGTGGATGAGAAGACGCGGAGCAAGACCAGCATCAACGAGTTGCTGCGGGATTGAGGGCGGTAGGGTTGAGGGCAGCGGGGTTCGCTGCGCGAGCGGGGCCAGCCCCGCGCCCCGGTGGGAGGCGCAGCCTCCCACACCCTCCAGTTTTTTGGACTTTGGTGTGTGGGGTGGAGGCTGGTAGACTTCGACGAACCTGCTTTCGCTCAAGGGAAGTCGCGCCGTGTCCGAGCCCCGCATCACGCTCGATCCTGACGTTCTGGCTGGCAAGCCGGTCATTGCCGGCACGCGCCTTGCGGTCGAATTCATCATCGGGCTTTTGGCCGACGGCTGGACCGAGGCCGATATCCTGCGCAACTATCGCGGCCTCACGCACGAGGACATCGTCGCGTGCCTCGCCTATGCGCGGGATGTGCTGGCGTCGGAACGGGTTTATCCGAGCGCGGCGTGATGCGCTTCCTGGCCAACGAAAATTTCCCTGGCGACGCGGTTGCCGCACTTAGGGCTGCGGGACATGACGTGGCCTGGGTGCGGACGGACGCTCCCGGCTCTCCCGATCCCGCGGTCCTTCGCTGGGCCGTCGACGACCACCGCATCCTGTTGACGTTCGACAAGGACTTCGGAGAGCTGGCGTTCCGGGCCAAATTGCCGGCCGCCTGCGGCATCGTTCTGTTCAGGATGCCGATGCCACCGCCCCTCAGCGCTGGTTACAGCATCGCCGCTCGCATTGCCGAACGAACGGAGTGGGCCGGACACTTCAGCGTCGTTGAACCCGGCCGCGTGCGCATGCGCCCCCTGTCATCGTCTTGACCAACCTTCGCCGCAGGGTGAGGGTGGTCGGAGCGTTTGGGGACGAGGGATTGCCATGCAAGATTCGGTTGGGGCTGGGGGAAACGATGCGGAAACGGGCGGCGTGCTCTGGCGAGCAGCGGGCGACATTCTCTGGAAGAAGTTCGACAAGGATGCGTGGACGGCGGAGCTGATTGCGCTGAACCCGTGGGCAGCGCAGTGGCTCGCTGAATTGAAAAATTTGGAAGTGTATGGCCTCTGGGAAGACAACGCGACACCCCACAAACAGAACGAATGGACACGCGCGTTAACGGAGCACTTGGTGCAGGCACGGCGTCAGGCGACACTGGCGCGATGGGGTATGGGAAGGCTTGAATGGAACCAATGGGCCGAGCCGATGCTCAAGCTGAAGGCGCGGTTGGAGCAGGCGGGGCGGTGGGAGAAGGACGCCGACAAGGCCGGGCCGGAACAGTGGCGCTATCGGGCGCTGGCGCACACCGACTTTACCGAACTTTGTCTACCGGGCCGCGTGGACTTCGCCTTATTCATCTTTCCGGGCACGGTCGGTTTCGACGAGACGCAATTCGGGGACAACGAGGCCTCGCGTGGCGACGCGAACTTCGCCAACGCCCAGTTCAGCGGCGGCGCTGCAATTTTCAGCGGCGCCCAGTTCAGTGGCGGCGGCGTGAATTTTGCTGGCTCACACTTCAGCGGCGGCGCTGCAATTTTCAGCGGCGCCCAGTTCAGTGGCGGCGGCGTGAATTTTACTGGCTCACACTTCAGCGGGGGGGGAAACGAAATTCGACAATGCAAAGTTCCGAGGCGGCGACGCATTTTTTGATGGTGCTTGGTTCAGCGGAGGAGATGTCACTTTCTTCGGTGCCCAGTTCAGCGGCGGCACGGCATCGTTCGCAAGCACCCAAGTGAGTGGCGGAACCGCGAAGTTCGACGGCGCCGGGTTCAGCGGCGGCGCCGCACGGTTCGATAATGCCAAGTTCAGCGGCGGCTCTGCAAGCTTCGACAATGCCCAGTTCAGCGGCGGCGATACATGGTTCAGCGGGGCCCATTTCAGTGGCGGCAGCGCTAGCTTTAACGCCGCCCAGTTTACTGGCGGCGCAGCGAGGTTTGGCAAATGCCAGTTTAGTGGCGGTTACGCATCGTTCGAGCGAGCCAAATTTTATAAATATTTTGCGTTGTTCAGCGGCGCAAGGTTCGACGGCGGACAAGCGTCGTTCAAAGGTGCCGAATTCAGCGGCGACTTTGCGTCTTTTCAGAAAGCGCATTTCAACGGGGGCTTGGCAGATTTTCAAGGCGCCATCTTTGCTGGCCACGCGCAGTTCAACAATACTCGGTTTAGCGGCAGCGAGGCCAGGTTTGACGGTGTAAATTTTACCAAAGGTTATGCAACATTTTCAGGTGCCAAGTTTAGCGGCCGTGCGGCGATATTCAAGAAGGCAACATTTGGCGGAGACTACACTCGCTTCGACAACGCAGTTCTCCAAGAAAGCATCGACTTTAGCGATTCGCTATTCCTGAGAAATGCGTATTTCAAACAAGTCGTCTTTAACGGGCCGGTCAGCCTCGCGCGAACCACTTTCGACGGCTCGGCGGATTTCACCTCGATCCATTCCAAGGTCGGCTTCGATTTGACCAAAGCCCGCTTTGCAGAAGTGCCGAGCTTCATTCACGCGTCCTTTAATCAACCGCTGCGGCTCGATAACCTGCGCATCGACGATCCAGTACAGCGGCAAAAAGCGTGGGACGACGATCCGCGGCCCAGATCGGGCGACAAGGTTAGCTTTCCCTTCTCGCTCATGAGGCTGACCCGTGATCGGGAGGACGAGGCGAAATACCGTGAACTGCGCAAACATGCTATAAGCGCTCACGATCACGAGCGAGAATTGGAGTTCCATGCCCAAGAGATCCGCTGTCGCCGCTTCTGGACCGATAAGCCTTGGGGTCGCTGGGTGTGGCTAGTAGAGGAAGACGCAGGCAACGGACCACAGATCAGGTCCGTATCGCGGAAGATGTACAATAGCTTTTCCGTCGGAAGCCTCGAGAGAGATAGAAGCGGTCGGTCCGTCATCCTCCGCCGCATCGACAAGCACTTCCGGCCGGCCGGCTCGGCCGGGTTCTGGTTCGGCTGGGCCTATGAGAGGGTCTCCAACTTCGGGCGCTCGCTTATTACGCCAGCCCGATGGTGGCTCCGACTCCTCGTCTTGTTTGCGCTCGCCTACCTCGCTTTCGCCCGCAGCCCCGCGCCCACCGTGGCCCCGGTCGCGGGTGGCCCGGTGCTCGCCTGCC
>JBGSQO010000680.1:0-1504 GCA_041738055.1 Filomicrobium sp. | reverse complement strand
AGAGGCCGTTGGCGCGGCGGGCTGGGCCGACGTCGGCTGCCGGTTCACCGTGCGGGCGCTAGTTGCGGCATCGGCCGGGGCCAGTTCGGCGACCTTGTAGACGTTGTCGCGCAGGTATTCGGCGATGCCGACCATGGCCGGCGGCCAGAACAGCAAGGCGACATAGGCGAGCGGCAACAGAAAAACCGCCACGATCGAGAGCGCGGGGACGGCAAAGCCCTTGTCGAACAGTTGCAGGCGGGTCGAGCGCAGGGTCGCCAGACCGCGGACAGCCTCGTCGGCCTCGTGCGTCAGGGCAAACCAGCGCGGCGAAAACGTCTCGCTCGCCCGTTGCCGGGTCGATCGGCGGTAGGCGAACAACTGCGAGCGGTCGAAGAAGCCGGCGATGAGAAGGAACACGATAAACGGCAGGGCCGTCAGCCCGAAGCCGACGCCCAGACGAGACAAGGCTTCAGCCTCGTTCAAGGTCGTCGTATCGTTCATGATGTCGCCCAGGGTCGCGACCACGAACATGATCAGCAGCATCAGCGAGGCGACGAACGCTGCCTTCATCAAGAGCGGCAAGCGCAGGAACAGAAAGCGCTCCTTCCTGAGCTCGACGAACGGGGTCCCGACCGTCAGCCAGCGTTGCAGGCGCGGCAGCTTCTCGTGGCGGGCCGCCGCCAGCAGCAAGGCATACGAGATGACCGAGCCGCCATGGCTGTGGCCGATCAGGACGTAGGGCTCGCTGCGGGCTTCCAGTTCATGCAGCTTGTCGAGCAGCTCAGCGCCGGCCTTGCGCCGTTCGGTCTCGCTGTTGGCGCCCGACCAGGTGAACGCGATGGTGTCGATGCGGCCGTCGGGGCTGTCCAGCAGCGCACGCAGTTCCCTGTCGAACGCGCTGCCCGGCTGCCACCAGGGGGCCGCGTAGGCGGCTCCGGCCAGTTCCACGCCGGGGGGGCTCGCGGTATGCGCGAAGGTGCCATGCACGGTGATGATGGTGGCCATGTCCGACGTCCCTCCTGGCGCTCCGCAAGACTGGGGCGGGCGCAGCGTATCGGCTCTTTGCGAGCGTTTTGCAACGGAGGATGATACGCCGATGAATTCGTCGGGACGGTGTGGCCCTGGATTGCGCCTGTCGAGAGGTGCGTCGGTCCTCCAACGGCTGCGACGATCCGTCAGCGCCAGCCGTCGAGACGCCGGGCGAGCGCCATCAGCAGGGGGAGCGCGATAGCCCAGGCGAGGCCGACCAGTCCTAAGCCCGTCGCGACCGGTTGGGCGAGAGTAAGGGCGCCAAGGGCCTCGCCAGCCAAGTAGGATAGCGGCACGAACAGGAAACCGAGGACCACCTGCAGCACCACGAGAGGCCGCAGCGGGAGCAAGGTCACGTTGAGGAGTGTGGCGAATACGGCCCACAGCGCCAGCAGCCACAGCGGCGGAAACGGCGGCCAGGGGCCGGTTGCAGCCGGCGTTACCGCCGTGATCGCGGCCAGCACCGTTTCGACAGCCGCCCCGATCAGGACCG
>JBGSQO010000670.1:0-4550 GCA_041738055.1 Filomicrobium sp. | reverse complement strand
TACCGTCCCGCCGATGTTTTGACTCTGTGTCTGTTCGGTCGGCGGGACGGTATTGTCTTTGTTTGCGCCTTCCGACACTCGTTCCGAGAGCCGGCCGGAAGGCGCGGCCTACCGTGAGGTGGGTCAAAACTTCTGCGGGTTGGTATTACAGCCCCGTCATCAGCTTGAGGTTCTGCACGGCAGCGCCGGCCGCCCCCTTGCCGAGATTGTCGAGCCGGGCCACGAGCAGGGCCTGATCCTGTGCGGCATTGCTGAACATCCAGATGTCCATACCGTCGGCATTACCCGAGGGATCGACCGGCAGCCGGCCGGCGCGATAGGCCTCGTCGGTGCCGATCTGATGATAGCGAACGGCGGCCGCGTCCGCGTAGAAGGCCCGGAACAATTCGTCCATGTCCTCCAGCGTCGGCGGCGAGGCGAGGAAGGCGAACTGGATCGGCACGCTGACCAGCATGCCCTGGGCGAAATTGCCCACCGAAGGCACGAACAGCGGCGACCGCTCGAGGCCCGCGTGCATCAAAATCTCGGGCAGGTGCTTGTGGCCGAGCGACAGTCCGTACAGCTCGAAGTCGGGGGCCGTCCCCTTGGCGTAGGCCGAGATCATCGGCTTGCCGCCGCCGGTAAAGCCGCTCACGGCATTAATCGTGAACGGAAAATGGGGAGAGAACCAGGTCGAGGCTATGAGCGGCGCGATGAGGCCGATGGCCCCCGTCGCATAGCAGCCCGGATTGGCGACGCGGTCGGCATCCACGATCTTTGCCGCGTGTGCGCCCTGCGGCTCCAACTCGGGGAAGCCGTAAACCCAGCCCTCGTCGGTGCGGTGCGCGGTCGAAGCGTCGATGACCCGGGGCGCGTTGGGGCCGAGATCGTCGGCGAGCGCCACGGCCTCGCGGGCGGCCTCGTCGGGCAGGCAGAGGATGACGACGTCTGAGGACGCCATCATCTGCTGACGGGCAACCGGGTCCTTGCGCTTGTCGTCGGCAATCGAGACGACTCGAACGCCCGTTTCGCGCCCCAGCCGTTCGCGGATCTGGAGACCGGTGGTTCCGGCCTCCCCGTCGATGAACACCTTGACCGTGCTGTCGCCCATCATGGCGGGTCGCCTCGCATTCTCAGGGTTGGTGACTACGGTCGAATATGACCTAGTTTCAGTGCGCCGGTCCATGGCCCGGTACACCGTCCATCCATGTCGGCAGATCAATGCCGAGACGGTGCGCGATGGCCTGCAGCAGGTTTTCCGAGCAACCGAAGCCGAACGCCTGACACGTCACCTCGTGCGAGCCACGGTAGATCATGTCGAAGGCAACGTAGACGATGATCAACAGGCCAACCCAGGTGATCCAGGGATACGACACGAGCAGCTTGGCGATCGCGTGCGCGGCAACCGCCATCAGCACGACGGCAACGGCAAGGCCGAGGATCAGCACCAGCGGCTCGCCCTTGGCCGCGCCGGCCACCGCCAGCACGTTGTCGAGCGACATCGACACGTCGGCGATGATGATCTGGGTGACGGCCGACCAGAAGCTCAGCTCCGGCCCGGACGTGCCGGACGAGGACATATTCGACTCGATCTCGTCGATATCGTGCTGCTCGTCGGAGGTGATCTGCTTGTACATTTTCCAGCAGACCCACAAAAGCAAGAGGCCGCCGGCGAGTGTCAGGCCGATGATGGCCAGCAGCTGGGTCGTCACCGAGGCAAACAGGATGCGCAGAACGACAGAGCCGAAGATGCCCCAGAAGATGACCTGGCCGCGGATGTCCTTCCTCACGCGCGAGGCCGCGAGGCCAACGACGATCGCGTTGTCGCCGGCCAGCACGAGGTCGATCATCAGGATCTGCAGGATCGCGGCCGAGTTGTCGATGTACCACTGCGGCGAGACGAGATGCTGGAACGACAACGAGATCGTGTCGGCGAGCGAGGTCGGCCCAAGTGCCAGGAGTTCGTTCATGCGTTTATCCTGTCAGAAGATGGCGCTGCGGCTTCCGGCATCCGATCCCGTGCGCACGACACTGCCGATCCGGTCGACACCTGCAGTCACGCCATCCGTGGTATACCAGCCTGGAGGGAAGTGGTGGCGTTCTGATAATTCGACAAGTGGACCAGTGGAATCGAAAGCGGCCCGCAACGTGAGATGCGAGCCGCTGTGTTGCAAGTGTGTAACGCTGTCGCCGATCAGCGCTTGGAGAACTGGAAGCTGCGGCGGGCCTTCATGCGGCCGTACTTCTTACGCTCGACGATACGGCTGTCGCGGGTCAGGAAGCCGCCCTTCTTGAGCACGCCGCGCAGGTCGGGCTCGTAGTAGGTCAGCGCCTTGGCGATGCCGTGGCGGACGGCGCCGGCCTGGCCCGAGAGCCCGCCACCCTTGACCGTCACCATGACGTCGAACTGGTCGGCGCGGCCGGCCGCCTTGATCGGCTGCTGCAGCAGCATCTGCAGCACGGGACGCGCGAAATAGGCCGCGAAGTCCTTGTTGTTGACCGTGATCTTGCCGCGACCGGGCCTCACCCAGACGCGCGCGACCGCGTTCTTGCGCTTGCCGGTGGCGTAGGCGCGGCCGAACTTGTCGAGCTTCTGGACGTGGACGGGAGCCTCGGCCGCGGGCGAAGGAACGCCCTGCATACCGCCGAGATCCTGGAGAGATTTTGCTTCCTCAGCCATGGCTTATGCGGCCCTCGTGTTCTTGCGGTTCATCTTGGCGACGTCGAGCACGACCGGCTGCTGGGCCTCGTGCGGGTGCGTGGCGCCGCGATAAACCTTGAGGTTGCGCATGATCTGGCGCTGCAGAGGACCGCGGGCGAGCATGCGCTCCACGGCCTTCTCGATCACCCGCTCGGGGAAGCGGCCCTCGAGGATCTGGCGCGGCGTGCGGCTCTTCACCCCGCCCGGCCAGCCGGTGTGCCAGTAGTACGTCTTGTCTTCGTACTTGCGGCCGGTGAACACGACCTTCTCGGCGTTGATGACGATGATGTTGTCACCGCAATCGACGTGAGGCGTGTAGATGGCTTTGTGCTTGCCTTTGAGGCGGAGGGCAATGATGGAGGCGAGACGGCCGACCACGAGGCCGCTCGCGTCGATCACGATCCACTTCTTGTCCACCTCGCCCGTCTTGGCGGAGAAGGTCTTCATGGGGCAGTGCTCCTGCCGTTGTCAGCTGCGTTCGTTCGATTTGGTTGGAGCCGTCACCCCGGATCGTCGGATGTTCGGCACGCGTGCCGGGACGAGCGAAACGGGCCAGCGCACTGACCCAGGGACGGCATTCCTCAATTCGAGCGGTGTGGATAAGCGATCCGCCCGCTCCTGTCAATCGAGTTTCTCCCCGCATCCCGCCAAATTCAGCTGCAATTTCATGGCCTTCCACTGAAGGTATTAAAATACCCCATATGGGGTTTCCTGATACCACACGAAAGGCGCGGCCGACAGGCGCATCCGCCGGGCAACGCCGATGGCTCCTGCGACCGTCCACGAAAAGACTGGGCTTGCTCGCGCCTTGATCTTGTAAGAAAGGATTGGGCCGCGGGCCGGCGATCGTCGTGGCTGGTGCGGGCGACCGCTGCCACGCGACGGGGGAGCCAAGTCTGCAACCTGACCGAAGACGGTGGGGTTCGCGCACGCCGTCTCGAGGGTTCGTAGCAACGGTTTCCAGTCACGCACGTCGAGGACACGGGCTGACGTTACAGGAGGAGTGTGCCATGCGGCACCTGTTCACGTGGATGAGAGAGCTGGCGGTTGCTGCGGTCCTGTCGGCCGGCATCCTGCTCGGTGGGGCGGCGGTTTCCGGCGCGATGGCCGAGGAGATGCGCCAGCTCAAGCTCACGGACGCACAAATCACGGGCTTCGTGGCCTCGCAGAAGGATCTGGCTGGCTTTGCCGACAAGTTGCAGGCGGCCGGCGACCAGCTCGACCCCAAGCTCCAGGGCGAACTCGACGGCATCGCCAAGAAGCACGGCTTCAAGGACTTCGCCGAACTCGATGACGTCGCCGCCAACATCTCGATCGTGATGGCCGGCATCGATCCGCAGTCGGGCGAGTACGTCGATCCGGTCACGTCGCTGAAGCAGGAACTCGACGACGTCAAGAAGGACGAGACGATCGCCGCCGACGAGAAGAAGCAGCTGATCGACGAACTCGAGGAAGCGATCCGCTCGACGCCGACGCTCGACAACAAGGACAACATCGCCCTCGTCATCAAGCATCGCGAGGCGATCGAGAAGGCGCTGGAGTAAGGCCGTCCGCCGACCGGGCCAAATGGCGAGCGACCAAAGACTGGTGGTGTCGGCCTGCGCGTGGGTGATCTCCGCGCGGGCCGGCGATCCATTCCCGGCTACGAGGTGACGAAGGAGCCAACGACATGCCGTTCAAGGCCTCATACAAGCTCTCTGTCCCGGTAACCGATGATGTCGAGGGTCCCCTGGTCCGGATCGAGCGTCCGGAGCCCGGCATCGCCGTCCTCACCCTCAGCCGTCCGAAGGCGCGCAACAGCCTGTCGCTGGCCATGATCGCGGCCCTCAAGGAGGCCTTCGCGACGCTGGGCGCAGCCCCCGACGTGCGC
>JBGSQO010000664.1:0-2219 GCA_041738055.1 Filomicrobium sp. | reverse complement strand
GAGCCGCTCGATCGCCGCCTGCTCGATGCCGCGCTGGCCAAGTCCCTCGCGTGCCGACTGCCGCAGGAAGTGGCGGACGAGATCGCCGATGTCCTCCAGGCGCTCGCGCAGGGGCGGCAGCCGCAGCGGCACCACGTTGAGGCGATAATACAGGTCCTCGCGGAACAGCCCCTGCTGGATCTGCGCCCTGAGGTCACGGTGGGTGGCGGCGATGATGCGCACGTTGGTCTTGATCGGCGTGCGCCCGCCGACCGTCGTGTATTCTCCCTGTTGCAGCACGCGCAGCAGCCGGGTTTGGGCCTCCAGCGGCATGTCGCCGATCTCGTCGAGAAACAGTGTCCCGCCCTCGGCCTGCTCAAAGCGGCCCTGGGTGCGGTTCTGGGCGCCCGTAAACGCGCCCTTCTCGTGGCCAAACAGCTCCGACTCGATCAGCTCGCGCGGGATCGCGGCCATGTTGATGGCCACGAACGGGCCCTGCCGGCGCTTGCCGTAGTCGTGCAGCACGCGGGCGACAAGTTCCTTTCCCGTGCCGCTCTCGCCGTTGATCATGACCGTCAGGTCGGACTGGGTGAGGCGAGCCAGAACCCGATAGATCTCCTGCATGGCCGACGACCGGCCGATCAGCGGGAGTTCCTCGCCCTCGGGCTCGGGGTCCTTGCGGATGGGCTTGCGGCCTGGCTCGTGCAGGGCCCGCCCGACGATGGCGACGACCTCGTTGAGATCGAAGGGCTTCGGCAGATACTCGAACGCGCCCTTCTCGGCGGCCGTCAGCGCCGTCATCAGCGTATTCTGCGCGCTCATCACGATGATCGGCAGATCGGGCCGCAGCTTCTTCATGCGCGGGATGAGGTCGAAGGCGTTCTCGTCGGGCATCACGACATCGGTGATGACGACATCGCCCTCCCCCTGGCTGACCCAGCGCCAGAGGGTCGCGGCGTTGCCGGTCGCGCGCGGGGCATATCCGGCGCGGGCGAGTGCCTGGTTCAGCACCGTGCGGATCGCGGTGTCGTCGTCGGCGATGAGGATGGTGCCGCGTGGCATGGGCGTTTGCCCCTTTCTAGCTCTGGCGCAGGCTCTTGGAGCCGGAGTGGTCCTCGTGCATCGGCAGGAGAATGCGGAACACGGTGCGGCCGGGATCGCTGTCGCACTCGATGATGCCGCCGTGGTCGCCGATGATCTTGGCAACGAGGGCGAGCCCCAGCCCTGTGCCGTTGCGTTTGGTGGTGACGAACGGATCGAACAGATGCGGCCTGAGGTGCTCGGGAACGCCGATGCCGTTGTCCTCGATCGAGATCATCAACGGCAGCGCGATGCGCGAATCCGAGCCCGGCACCTGCAGGCGCACGCCCGGCCGGAACGCGGTCTGGATCACGATGCGCCCGTTGTCGTGGCGGCTTTCGACGATGGCCTCGGCGGCATTCTTCACGAGATTCAGGAGCGCCTGCACCAGCTGGTCGCGGCGGGCCGGCACCGGCGGCAGCGACGGATCGTAGTCCTCCACGTAGCGCAGGCCCCGGCCGAACCCCGACTCCGCCAGCCTCCGGACGTGATCGAGCACGTCGTGGATGTTGACCGGCTCCTTGGCGATCGGCCGCTCGTCGCCAAACACCTCCATGCGGTCGACGAGGTTCTTGATGCGATCGGTTTCGGTGCAGATGAGCTGAGTGAGCAGGCGATCCTCGTCGCTGAGTGCCGGCTCGATGAGCTGGGCCGCACCCCGGATGCCCGAGAGCGGGTTCTTGATCTCGTGGGCCAGGACCGCCGCCATGCCGGAAACCGAGCGGGCGGCGGCGCGATGCGTCAACTGGCGCTCGATCATCTGCGCCATCGAGCGCTGCTGCAGCATGATGACGATGCGATCGGCCTGCTCGGGCAGCGGCCCGCCGTAGACGTCGACCAGCTTGGGCGAGGCGAACCGTGGGGACATAATGTCCACGCCGTACTCGTTGACCGTCGCGCCCGTCTCGCGCACCTGCTCGGCCAGCGACAGCAGCGGACAGCCGAATGCCACGACGTCCTGCAGCCTGACGCGGCGCAGCATGGCCAGCGAGGTCGAGAGAAAGCCCTCGGCAGCCGCGTTGGCATAGATGAAGGCATTGTCCTCGCCGAGCACCAGGATCGGATGCGGCAGGGCGCCGAGCAGGATGTCGTGCTCGATATGCCGGCGGGCTGGCACCACGGGGGGCGCGCGAGCGGCGAGATCGGCCGGGGCCGGCAGC
>JBGSQO010000660.1:0-5223 GCA_041738055.1 Filomicrobium sp. | reverse complement strand
ATGTGCATGGCCGTCGGAAACGTGTCGTTCGACGACTGGCTCATGTTGACATGGTCGTTGGGGTGCACTGGCACCTTCGAGCCCATGACACCGCCCAGCCTTTCGATCGCGCGGTTCGAGATCACCTCGTTGGCGTTCAGGTTCGATTGTGTGCCCGAGCCGGTCTGCCAGACGACGAGCGGGAAGTGGGAGTCGAGCTTGCCCTCGATGACCTCCTCGGCGGCCTTGACGATGACGGCACCCAGCGCCGGATCGAGCTTACCGAGCCCCATGTTGGTCTCGGCGGCCGCCTTCTTGACGATGCCGAGCGCGCGGATGATGGGGGCGGGCTGTTTCTCCCAGCCGATCTTGAAGTTACCGAGCGAGCGCTGCGCCTGCGCGCCCCAGTATCTGGAGCTGTCGACCTCGATCGGGCCGAAGGTATCGGTCTCGGTGCGGGTGGTGGCGGTCATCGGCAGAGGCTCCTCGCTCGCGGCAATGCGTTGCCGTCGAGGTAGCATGCCGCAGCGCACAGGGCCAATGCGACGGAGGGGGGAGCAGGGGATAGGGACTAGGTTTTAGGGATTAGGTTCTAGGGTGTAGAGCCGAGGCTTAGCCCCGTTCGCCCTCCACCTTCCCCCCGAACCTAAAACCTAAAACCTCTCGTCACTCACTTCTTGCGGAACTGATCAAGGCTGACGATTTCGGCGCCGGTTGCTTCGCGAGGGCGCTCACCCTGATGGTCGGTCGAGGCGGGCAAGGGTGCCAGCGGGGGCGCGGCCTCCGTCAGCAGTTCCTCTCCGGTCGGCGCACGCAGGCCGCTGTCCACCGGCTCACCCGCATCGCCCTTGATCAGGCTCGCACTCGGCATCTGCACGACGGGCTTGCCGCGGTCCTGGCCCGACTTGCGCGGCAACTTGTGGGGGCTGGTGGAGCGTCGCACGGGGCGCGGCTCGGTGTCGGTGTTGTCGCTGAGACCGCCGTCGAGAAGGTTCATCGACTGCTCGACGAGGCCGCTGAACTCCTGCTCCTCGAACTGCAGGCCGTAGCGCACGGACGGGTCGAGGAAGACCTTGATCGCCTTGAAGGGAACGACGAGCCGCTCGGGGATGCCGTCGAACGTCAGCTTGACCTCGAATCGCTCGTCGGTGACGGCCAAGTCCCAGAAGCGATGCTGCAGGACGATGGTCATCTCGGCGGGATACTTCTCCTTCAGGCGCTTGGACAGCATGACGCCGGCCGCCTTGGTGTCGAAGGAGATATAGAAGTGATGGTCGCCGGGCAGCCCGGTCTTGGCGGCGCGTTGCAGTACGGCGCGCACGATGCCCCGGAAGGCGTCCTGCGCCAGAGCTTCGTAGTCGATCATGGGCTCTGTGGTCATTCTCTCTCGCGCAGTTGCCGCGTCATGAACGCGGGGTCTCCGGCCTGTCTCCCGCCGCAGTCCGCCACATTCGGCGCCGAAGCTGCGAAGCCTTCCCGCCAGCCGCCAGCCGGAGGAAAGTGGAGAGCTTCTGTTGCCCGGTGCCCTCCGAACCGCGCCTTACCCTGCTAAGAGTAAGGGCTTGATTTCAGGCTTTTGGCACCGCATTACGCAGCGACAGCAGCCTCAGCATAGTTGTCATTGGCAACTATTCTGGATGGCCCGATGACGGCGGAACCATGCCGAGCAAAAGCTTAGTCCTTTACACCCTCGTCGATCCTATTTCGCCCCCAGCATCAACCCGCTCGCCCCCTCGTCGGGGCTGTCGCGCACGGGCTCATGGTGGAGGCGCCGGGTACCGCCCCCGGGTCCGAATGGCTTATTACGACCGCGTTTATCGCCATAGTCGGATCGCTCCGACGCAGTGAATATATGTCGAGCGCGCAGGAAAAAAAAGTGCCGATGCCACAGCTGCCTGTGACCTTTCTGCCATCGCGCACGGTGGCGTGCGCCGACGGCTTGTTCCAGGGCGCGGCCGTGGCCTAGATGAAGACCGGTTTTCTTCGACACGTCCGCCCCACGAGGCCCGCGCTCATGCCGCTTCCCCTGATCGGAACCCTCACCAGCGGGCCGGCCGCCTACGAAGCCAAGACCGGCTGGCCGCCGCTGTTGGCGGTGATTGCGACGCTCGTGATCGGGGCCGTGTCGCTGGCAGGCGCGATTGCGGCGATGGTCGCACTCGACCCGCAGCCCCTCTCCGCCGAGGTCGTCCCGGACGGGGGGCTCGACTGGAAGACGCTTCTCGGCCAGCTCGTCAGCCAGACGCTGGTCGTCATTCTGGTGGTCCTGGCGGCCAGCATGCTGCACAGTACGCCGAAGGCGGCGCTCGCGCTGAAGTGTCCAGCGGGCGGCCCGTCGGCCATCGCCGCTGGACTGCTGGTCGTCATCCTCGTCAGCGGCTCGTTCTCGCTCATGGCCTGGATCGTCAGACCGCACGATGTTCTGTCCGACCTGACGCCGCTGTGGACGGTCATGCGGACCGCCGACGCTCCCCTGCTGTGGATCATCGCGGCCATCGGCGCGCCGGCCTCCGAGGAGATCCTGTTCCGCGGCTTCCTGTTGTCGGCACTGGCGCAGTCGCGGCTCGGATTCATTGGCGCTGCGCTGTTGACCAACATCGCCTGGACGGGCCTGCATGCCGGTTACACGATGGTCGGCCTCGTCGACGTTTTCCTGTTCGGGCTGGTGGCGAGCTGGCTGTTGTGGCGCACCGGCAGCCTGTGGGTCCCGATCATCGCGCACGCCATCTATAACGGCACGCTGCTGGCCGTCCTGGCGCAGTTTCCTGTGCCTGAGTTGGGGGTGGCGGCTGGCGCTTGATCAGCTGAAGGTTCGCGGCGCCCCATACGCGCTAGGACTACCGCCGTTGAGCCAAGGGCCAGTGAAGACGGGGGGCCTTGCCCCCTCGACCCCCACAAGGGTCTAGACCCTTGACCCATCACCGGGAGTTTTGGGCACGCGCGTCGCCAAGCAATGGCAAACGGGGCGATCCCCCGCACTTCGCTGAACGCAGATCAATTCGGATTCTCTGAGCCCGATTGGGCGGCCCCAGGAATCGGTCTAGAACACCGTCATGCACCAATACCTCGACCTCCTCGCCCGGGTCCGCGATACGGGCATCCGCAAGGCAGACCGCACGGGCACCGGCACGCTCAGCGTGTTCGGGCATCAGATGCGTTTCGATCTCGCCGACGGCTTTCCGTTGGTGACGACCAAGAAGCTGCACACCCGCTCGATCATCCATGAACTGCTGTGGTTCCTGAGGGGCGAGACCAACGTCGCCTACCTTCGGGAGAACAAGGTCACGATCTGGGACGAGTGGGCCGACGAGGCGGGCGAACTCGGCCCGGTCTACGGCAAGCAGTGGCGATCTTGGGCAAAGCCCGGTGGGGGAACGACAGACCAGATCAGCGAGGTCGTGGCGACGCTCAAGCGCGATCCCGACAGCCGCCGCATGATCGTCTCGGCGTGGAACCCGGCCGACATCCCCGACATGGCGCTGGCCCCCTGCCACTGCCTGTTCCAGTTCTACGTGGCCGACGGCAAGCTGTCGTGCCAGCTCTACCAGCGCTCCGCCGACATCTTCCTGGGCGTGCCGTTCAACATCGCCTCCTATGCGCTGCTGACGCTGATGATGGCGCAGGTGACGGGCTTGAGACCCGGCGAATTCGTGCATACTCTCGGCGATGCCCACCTCTATCTCAATCACTTGGAACAGGCCGAGTTGCAGCTCACGCGGGAGCCGCGCCCGCTGCCGGTCATGCGTCTCAATCCCGAGGTCACCTCGATCTTTCAGTTCCGCTATGAGGACTTCGTGCTCGCCGGCTACGACCCGCACCCGCACATCGCCGCCCCTGTGGCGGTTTGACCTAGCTTCGTGCAGGGCAATCAGCTTACGTGATTTGGGTATGGACAGGCCGCCATTGCCGACGTAGCCAGATGCACCACGATGTTCGTGGCAAGATCGGCTGGCCGTGTCTGTTGCGTTCCGAGGGTCCCATGCGTCGCGCCCCAATTATTGCCGTCGTGACCGTTTCGGTGGTTTCGCTTGCCGCCTGTGCCACGATCACCAAGGGAACGACCCAGCAGATTTCCATCGATACTCCGGGCGCACCAGGGGCGGACTGCACGCTGACCTCGACGGGGATCGGCTCTAAGGTGGTTAAGACGCCGACCACGCTCCTTGTCGACAAAAGTCAGGAAAACATCGCTGTCGTCTGCCGCAAGGCCTGCTATCAGGATGCGGTGGGCGTGATCCCGTCGCATACCGAAGCCATGGCCGCCGGCAACATCATCGCCGGTGGCGTTGTCGGGTTGGGTGTTGACGCGATCAGCGGCGCCATGAACAAGTATAACGAGATCAACCAGTTCTCGATGGTCCCCGTTGCCGGTTGCAGAGCCTGATACGAATGTGACTTCAACGACCGCGGTCGCAACGCCGCTGGTCGCGCTCGTTGTTGCCGTGGCCGAGAACGGCATCATCGGGCGCAATGGCGATTTGCCCTGGCGGCTGTCGACCGATCTGCGGCTGTTCCGCCGCTTGACGATGGGCAAACCCATCGTGATGGGCCGGCGCACCTGGCAGTCGCTCAAGAAGCGCCCGCTCGACGGCCGTCCCAACATCGTGGTCACGCGCGATGCGAGCTTCGAGGCACCGGGCGCCCACGTCTGCGGCTCGCTGGACGGCGCGCTGGCCTTGGCAGGCGATCTGGCCGGATCGTGCGGAGCCGAGGAGATCGCCGTCATCGGCGGGGCGGAACTCTATGCCGCAGCGCTGCCCTTCGCCGACCGCATCTACCTCACCATCGTGCACGCCGAGCCGGAGGGCGACACGCTGTTTCCCGTGCTGTCCGCGCGCGATTGGCGGGAGACCGCGCGAGAGACTTTGCCGCAGGGCCCGAACGACGAGCATGCCGCCACCCTCACCATCCTCGAGCGCATCCGCGTAACCGGCGCCGAATTACCTTGAACATTCTGTGCGCATGCCCACATGCGATAAGCAGAGGGCGCGCGACAGGGTTTGCACCCTGGAAGGGCAATGTCCTATAAGCGCTGCGACCTGACTGGGTCCGCCATGCCGCGGGCCTGAACACGATCTTTCCTCGAGCCGGCGGCACCATGACGAGCCCGTCATGGTGATGCCCCGGCCCTTTGCGCAACTGACGAGGCCTCACGGGATGCCCTGGAACAATCAGAACGGCGGCGGCTGGAAAAGCGGTGGAGGAGGCGGCGGCGGTGGCGGCGGCCCGTGGGGCCAAGGGCCC
>JBGSQO010000647.1:0-1551 GCA_041738055.1 Filomicrobium sp. | reverse complement strand
CGACCTTCCGCGTCGTGGGAGTTGACGGGTTCGATGTCCTCAACGTCCGCTCTGGCCCGTCGGAAGCCTTCGGTGTCGTCGCCACCATCCCGCCCGATGGCCGCAGCGTCGCCCTGACCGGCCGCTGCGTCGGCGACTGGTGCCCGGTCCGCTTCAACGATCGCGCCGGCTGGGTGAACAGCTACTTCCTGGAGCCGGAACCCCGCACCGTGACCGCCCGCGCCCGCCCGGCATCCTACTCCTACGACGTGCGCATGAACCTCGGCGCCTTGCCGCCTGCTGCCGGTCGGCGCTGAACCCCAGGCTACAGCCATCGCAAAGGGACCGGCCAGTGAAGACGAGGGGCCTTGCCCCCTCGACCCCCACCAAGGCCTTAGGCCTTGCAACCATGACTGGGAGTTCGGGGCACGCCCGTCACCCAACAGAGGTAATCGGGGTGATCCCCCGCGCGCGGGGCGGCGGACGCGCAGCCCCCAATCCAGAAACTCGAAGCAAAAAGCCGATAGACTCCATCCAACGTCACATCGACGATGCGGGTGGGCAATCCGTCCTGGCAACAGACCCAACCGACGTGCTGGATCATCCCCCTCACCCCGACCGTCATCCCCGCGAAGGCGGGGACCCAGACAGCGTGGAGCAAGGCCAAACGGCTCGCCCCAGCGACACCCTTGCTTAGGTTCCCGCCTTCGCGGGAATGACGGATGAGGGTCGAGCGCGCGCGTGCCGATCCAGAAACTCGCGGCGGACAACCCAATCGAATCAACGACCGTTGTTTCATCGATCCGGGTGGGCGAGCCGTTCTGGCAACTCACTTCTGGAACAGCTCGATCGACATGCGGATGAGGTCGGCCGTGCGCTCGACGCCGAGCTTGGTCTTCATCAGCGAGCACGAGTTGGCGACCGTCTTGTAGGACACGCCATTGGCGTTGGCGATCTGCGTCAGGCTCATGCCCTCCCCCAGCATGCGCAGGATCTCGACCTCGCGCGTGGTGAGTTGGCTCAACGGGTCCTCGCCCGAGAACTGCCCGACGGCGAGTTCCGACGCCAACTCCCGCTCCACGTAGCGCCCGCCGTCGGCGACCTTGCGCACGGCCGCCACCAGTTCGTCGGCCGCGGCACTCTTGCTGACGTAGCCGCGCGCGCCGAGCTTCAGGGCGCGTGCGGCATAGACCGGCTCGGAATGCATACTGAACACGATGACACGGGCCGACCGGTCCTCGATCAGCATCCGCCGCAAGAGTTCGAGCCCGGCGATCCCCTCCAGATTGAGGTCGAGCAGCACGACGTCGGGTCTGTCCTTCTTGAACATGGCGAGCGCCGTCGTGCCGTTGTCGGCTTCGCTGATCCGCGCGTCCGGAATGTCGGCCAGCAGGCGCCGGACGCCCTCTCGCACGATCGCATGGTCGTCGACGAGCAGGAGCTTCATGGGGCGATCGTCTCCTTGGGCTTCGAAGGCTTGAGTGACTGGGGCGAGGACGCCGGCTCGCTGGGCTTCGAGGCGACGATGGCGCTGGCGGCATCGGCCGTCGACACCGGCAGCACGGCCCGAAC
>JBGSQO010000636.1:0-2920 GCA_041738055.1 Filomicrobium sp. | reverse complement strand
CGGCAATCGCCGCGCCCGCCGTCACCTCGCCCTTCAGCGTCAGGTAGGCGCCCCAGCCGAGGACGGCGATCTGCAACAACAGACGGGACAGCTTCGACAGCCCGGTGACGATCGCGTTGCGGTCGTTGGCCGCGCGATAATTCTCCAGCGCCTCGCTGTTCTCTTCGCCCCACAGCCGCACGCAATCGGGAAGCATGCCCATGGCCCGCACGCTGTCGGCATTGCGCGCCTGCGCATGGGCCCGGCTGAGCGCGTTCATCGAATGGCCGCTGGACTTGGACAGAGGGCCGGTCGTGGCAAACTGGTTCATCAGGGCAAACAGCACCAGCATGGCGCCGCCGATGATGGTGATCCAGCCCAAGTGCGGGTGGATCAGATACACGACCAGGATATAGAGCGGGGCGACCGGCAGATCGAAGATCAGCGGGACCACGGAACTCGTCAGGAAGTTCTTCACCTGCCCCATGTCGCGCAGACCCTGGACCTCGCCGGGGGCGCCGGCTGCTGTCGCATCGATGGAGGCCGCGAGCAGGGGCCCCCCGAGTTCCGTCTCGAAGCGGATGCCGATGCGGGTCAGCAGGTATTTGCGCACACTGTCGAACAGCGACAGCAAGAGAATTGCGCCGACGGCGGCGATCGTCAGCATGATCAGCGTGTCGTGGCTGCCACTGGCCAACACGCGGTCGGACAGCTGCATGAGGTAAATCGGTACCGTCAGCATCAGGAGGTTGATGACGATGCTGAACAGGGCAACGTAAAAAATGCCGGTCCGCCAGCGGCGCAGACGGTTCTGCATGTCGCGCACGCTTTGGCTGGAGCCGCGCCGCCGCTGCTGGGACGCCTTCCCCTGACCTGGCCCCGCCGTAGCGCCCCCGCTGGACGCCGCCGCACCCGTCATCGCCCACTCCCCGTTCCCCGGCCACTCGGCCGACCTGCTGTCCCGCCTGGGGGCAGTCCCAATCGCATCGAATCTTGTATCGGGACGCCCGCCCGCCACAAGTCCGTCATCAACGCCAGCCGATAGACTTAAACCAGCAGCCCGTGGCAGAGACGTGGTCAACAAGCCACCGATTAAACACGATCTCTAGCAGGATGATCTCACTTAACTATGAATTCCTCGCGTCGGCTGCGAGCCCATCCCCCCTCGGGGCGGACAAGCACTCCTCCTGATTGTCACAGGTCGTCGTCTCACCGGAATACCTCGGCGAGGCCGATCGACCGTGCGGCAAGGGCTCGGTGTCGCGCCCCGCCGCCAGCTGATTAATCTAGCCCGGTTGGTCATAAAGGTAAATCGCTCCCCGTCGGCGGTGGCCGCGACAGTGGCCCGTCTGCCCGGATGAGGCCGTCGCGAGGCGCATTTTGTTGCAGCGCAAGCCGCTCCAAGGAGCGCATGTGGGGCACGGGCGAGTGTGTGGGAGGAGGGGCGATCGGCGCCTTGGCCTGACGCGGACTTGTCGTAGACACGCGTTACCCTGCTTCCATTCGGCTACTCGCGACGTGGTAGTGGCGAGCGAGCCGACCTCGGGATGGTCGAACTTGGTGAGGGCCTATCGATGACGGCAATGACGAACACGACCTGGAGCGAACTCGAGATCGGCGCCGAAGCGAAGATCTCGCGGCTTTGCCTTGCCGACGACCTGTTCGTGTTCGCGCACGCCTCCGGCAACCTCAACCCGATGCATCTGCCGGGCGAGGATGGCGATGGCGACGGCATCAAGGACGCGGCAGCCACGGTGCCGTCGATGTGGCTCGCCTCGCTGATTTCGGCGGTGCTCGGCAACATCCTGCCCGGCCCCGGGACGCTCTACCGCAGCCAGACGCTGAAGTTCTTAGCGCGCGCCCACGCCGGCGAAGAGGTCATCGCGCGGGTGCGGCTCATCTCAAAGGGGCCGGAGAACACCGCCGTGTTTTCGACCCGGGTCGAGCGGCCGGACGGCACGCTGCTGGTCGATGGGCAAGCCGAGGTCACGGCGCCCACCAACAAGATCACCTTCGACAGCAAGAACGTGCCCGGTCTCACCGTGCAAAAGCACGTCCACTTCGATCGCCTGCTTGCGCTGGCCGAGCCGTTGCCGCCACTCGTCACGGCCGTCGTCATCCCCGAGGAGGCCAATGCGCTGAAGGGCGCGTTGCTGGCCCGCGACCACACACTCATCACGCCCATCCTGATCGGCAATGCCGCCCGCATCCGCGAGGTCGCCGCCGAGATCGGCGCGAGTCTCGATGGGCTCGAGGCCATCGACATCCCCGAGCATGGGGCTGCGGCCGCCCGTGCCGTGGCGCTGTTTCACGAGGGCCGCGTGCGCGCCATCATGAAGGGCCACCTGCACACCGACGAACTCTTAGCCCACGTCGTCAAGAAGGACGGCGGGCTCCGGACCAGCCGGCGGCTGTCGCACGTGTTCGTCATGGATGTGCCCGGGCTCGACCACCTGCTGCTCGTCTCGGATGCGGCCATCAACATCGCCCCCGATCTGGAAGCCAAGGTCGACATCACGCAGAACGCCATCGATCTGGCGCGCGCGCTCGGTGTCGAGGTGCCCAAGGTCGGCGTCTTGTCGGCGGTGGAGACCGTCAACCCGAAGATCCCCTCGACGCTCGATGCCGCGATCCTGTCCAAGATGGCCGAGCGCGGCCAGATCCGCGGCGGTATCGTCGATGGGCCGCTCGCCATGGACAACGCCATGGACGTGGAGGCCGCTCGCACCAAGGGCATCACGTCTCTGGTCGCCGGCCACGCCGACATCCTGATCGTACCCAATCTGGAGGCCGGCAACATGCTGGCCAAGGAATTGACCTTCGTGGCTCACGCCGAGGCCGGCGGTCTCGTCATGGGCGCGCAGTGCCCGGTGATCCTGACCAGCCGCGCCGACGACGACAAGGCCCGCCTCGCCTCCTGCGCGATCGCGGCGCTGTAGAT
>JBGSQO010000628.1:0-3961 GCA_041738055.1 Filomicrobium sp. | reverse complement strand
ACTCCTGCAGCGCCGACTTGGCATCCTGCGTGGAGGTGACCGGCACGCCCTC
This sequence comes from Filomicrobium sp., assembly GCA_041738055.1. GTDB lineage: Bacteria > Pseudomonadota > Alphaproteobacteria > Rhizobiales > Hyphomicrobiaceae > Filomicrobium. The sequence continues at coordinate 3,909 of JBGSQO010000628.1, read as the reverse complement.
GATGTGCGGCCCCCACAGCGTGCGCACGAGCGTGCGGGCCTTGGCGAAGCCGCCGTCGAGAAAGACGGCCGCCAGAAGCGCCTCCATGGCATCCGCCAGGATCGTCTCCTTTTCCCGCCCACCGCTCTCGGCTTCGCCCACCGACAGGATCATGTGCTCGCCCAAACCAATGTCGCGGGCGACGACCGCGCAGGCTTCACCCGAGACCACGCGGTTGAACCTACGGGCCAGCTCACCCTCGCGGGCGTCCGGGAATACCTCGCCCAGCAATTCGGCGACGGCGAGCCCCAGCACGCGGTCGCCGATGAACTCGAGCCGCTCGTTGTCGACGCGCGAGGTCTTGCCCCCGCGCAGGCTGGAATGCGTCAAGGCGCGCTCGATAAGGGCGGCATCCTTGAACTTGTAGCCGATCGCGGTCTCGAGCTTGCTGAATGGTCGTTGCCGTCTCATGCCGATGGCGAGGAGGCCCTTGAGTGCGGTCCTCACCGGACCAGATTGAAGAAGCGGCCCCAGCGGATATCGAAGGGCCAGGTCCAGGGCGATAGCCAGCGGAAGGCGTCCGGCTCATCTACTCCAGCCGAGAAGAAGATGACCTCGGCGCGCCCGACAAGGTTCTCGTGAGGGACGTAGCCGACGCCCCACAGCGCGCGGCTGTCGGTGGAGTTGTCCCGATTGTCGCCCATCATGAAGTAGTGGCCGATCGGTACCTTGTAGGGGCCGACGTTGTCGAACGGGCCGTTGGGCTCACTGTCGAGGACGGTATAGCTGACGCCGTTGGGCAGCGTCTCGCGGTAGCGCGGAATGCGGCGCGCCGGCCCGCCGTCCTCCGGCGTCGAAAACAGGCCGTCACGAACGCGCGGGACTTCCTTGCTGTTGATGAACACGACGCCGCCGCGCACGACGATCTCGTCGCCCGGCAAGCCGATGACGCGCTTGATGTAGTCGGTCGAGTTGTCGCGGGGCAGCTTGAACACGACCACGTCGCCGCGCTTGGGCGTGCCCGACAGCACGCGCCCACTGAACAAGCCGATGCCGAAGGGGAACGAGTAGCGGCTGTAGCCGTAGCTCAGCTTGGAGACGAACAGATAGTCGCCGATCAACAAGTTAGGCTTCATCGAGCCCGACGGGATGTTGAACGGCTGATAGAAGAACACGCGCACGACCATGGCGATGAGCAGCGCCTGGATGACGATCTTGACCGTCTCCCACCATCCGCTGTCGCGGCTCTTCTTGGCTTCGGTCTCGATACTCATTCAAGGCTCCCAGCGCCACGCGCGCGATGTTCGAGGCGTGCGCCCCGCTCCGCCCGCTATAGCCATTTCTCCGGCGCCCTGCAAATGCGCTGCAACCGCAGGGCTCGCTGCTTTTGGTAAAGCTCTATTGGCGTTTTTGTTGGGCGTGGTGCGGCCAACGCTCGCGCGTATCACGCCCCGACGCGGGCGGCCGTCATCAGTTGGCGCATTCGGGCGACGGTCGCGGCGAGGCCCGCCTCCAGTGCAGCCCCGATCAGGAAATGGCCGATGTTGAGTTCGACGATCTGCGGCATGCGGGCGACGGCCTCGACGGTGTCATAGGTCAGCCCGTGTCCGGCATGCACCTCGAGACCGGCCGCATCGGCGCGTGCTGCGGCTGCGGCGAGGCGCTCGATCTGGCAGGCTACGCCGGCTGCGTCACAGGCAAGCGCCAACTCGCAGTAGCGGCCGGTGTGCAACTCCACGATGTCGGCGCCCATGGCAGCCGACGCGGCAATGGCGTCGTCGTCAGGCTCGATGAACAGGGAGACGCGGATGCCCGCAGACCTGAGATCGCGAACGATACCGGCCAGCCGCTCACCCCCGCCGATAACGTCGAGACCACCTTCCGTCGTGCGCTCCTCCCGCCGCTCGGGAACGAGGCAGCAGGCGTTCGGCCGCGTGGCGAGCGCGATGGCCAGCATCTCCTCGGTCGCGGCCATCTCAAGGTTCAGCGGCGCGGGGATCTCGGCCTTGATGCGGGCGATGTCGGCATCGCGGATGTGGCGGCGATCCTCACGCAGATGGGCGGTGATGCCATCGGCCCCGCCGGCGAGCGCCATGAGCGCGGCCGCAACAGGGTCGGGATGGGGACCACCGCGTGCGTTACGGAGCGTCGCAACGTGATCGATGTTTACGCCCAGTCGCAGCGGACGTGGACCTGAACCCGAGTGCCGATGATGCATGGACGAGGTCATGAATGGGCCGGGTCGTAGGTGGCCACGAACTCTCCCAGCGGATACGGGCAGTGATAGCGAGCGAGCCTGCGCCGACGCAGACGGTAGGAGATCGCCGCCCGCTTGGTCGCATAGTAGAACAGGCTGGCGACCAGAAGTCCAACCGGTAGCGTGCCGAGCGCCATGGGCTTGATGAACGGCCACAGCAGGCTCCAGGCCGCTCCCAGCATGTCCAGCGAAAGATTGCCGATGGCGGCCCCCAGGACGGCCCACTTGTCGGCGAGGTCGATCTCACTGAGGGCCGTCGTCGTGCCCAGCATGTAGTTGCCGGTCGCGAACGTCGCCGGCCACAAAACGGCCCAGGTCAGAGGATTACCAAAGAACGAGCCGATCATGGCGGCCGCAAAACTCGCCCGGAGTGCCAGAGCCAACAGGCCGGCGAGCAGCATCTGCAGGCCGACGAACGGCGTAACGGCCGCGAAGACACCAACGGCACAGCCGAGCGCCAGCTGATGCGGGCTCGCCTTCACGCGCATGAGGCGCAGCAGCACGTATTTCAGCGATCGCTCCCAGCTGCGACGTGGCCACACCGAGATTCGGGCCACTTCCATAGCCGTCGGCGCATAGCGCCTCTTGAATAGCATATCCGTCAGGCCCCCCAGCCTGTCAGGCTCCTCGCGATAGTGTCGCGTAAGCCTACCATGTCCGTCAAATCACAACCCCTCTACACAGCCTGACACAACACGTACTCACCTTACACTCCAATCTGTCACTCTAGTGGCCTGTCTCGCCTAAATCGCTGTGCTGGCCGAACCCTCTGACGATTTAGGCGAGACATGAAGGCCACTAGCAAAATTAATGACTTAGTGTGGCGTTTATCGCGCCTTAATTGACGACCAGTTTGCCGCACGCTGAGGTCAATTAAGGCGCGACGCCACACTAGTCGAACACCCGTTCGGCCTCCGACACCACCTCCATCGACCTGAGGCCTGCCAATATATGGTTGAGGTGGGCGAGATCCCAAACCTCCACGACCACGAGCATCTCGGTGAAATCGGGACCACGCGAGATCATGCGGACGCTGTCGATATTGCCGTCGGCTTCTCCAAAGAGCTTTGCGATCAACGCCAGCGTGCCCGGAGCATTCAACGCCGTCACGCGCAGACGCGCAGGAAAACGCTCGGGATTGTCGCGATCCACGTCCCACGCCACGTCGATCCATCGCTCGTGCTCGTAAGCGCGAAGCTGCGGCGAGTGAATCTGGAAGATGCGGATTCCCTCGCCCGGCGTCAACACACCCACAATACGATCGCCGGGAACCGTGCCACCCTCCTCGAATGTCACAGGGACATCGGACCGCAGCCCGCGGATAGGGATCGGCCCGGCCGACCGTTCCGCCTCGGCGTGTCCATCGCCCGACCCCGCCACGTCAATCGCCGGTGCGACCTCCGCCGGCGGCTCGCCGGACAGGCGGAACTTGAGCCCCAGCCCCTTGGCCAGGTTGAACCAGCCTTCCTGGCCGCGACCATGGTCGTAGCGGTTCTTCGGCTTGTAGGCGGGCGACTTGCGCGAGGGCTCGGTGCCAGGAATGGCGGCCCGCACGACATCTTCGAGCGGCGTCTCGTTGCGCCCAACGCTGGCCAGCACGTCCTCGACCGATTTCTGCCCGGCTGCCAACCGCGGGAGTGCGGCCTGGATCGTCTCGTCGGCGTAGTCGGTGC
>JBGSQO010000563.1:0-1541 GCA_041738055.1 Filomicrobium sp. | reverse complement strand
CCCGCAGCAGGATGTCGGCGCCGGCGAGCGCTGTGGCCTTATCGGCGGCGATCTCGGCACCCTGAGCGGCATAGGCGGCATCCGGGAAGTGCGAGCGCAGGCCGGCGCCCTGCTCGATCTTCACCTTGCAGCCGCTGGCGGCGAGCTTCTTGACGGTGTCGGGAGATACCGCGACGCGAGGCTCATCGGACGGTTCGGCCGTGACAGCGATCGTGACCATCATGTCTTTCCGATTTGGTGGGGTCCGCCAGATATGGCGCAGGACTGGGAGCAACCGACCCGACGGATGTCGAGCGGCTCTCCCGATCGAGTGAGGCAGGTACGCGTCTATAGCCAGGACGCGACCGCCCTGGCTAGGAGCACTTTAGCGCAGGTCTGGCTGCGTTCGATCAGACGAGGAAGATCGCCATGCCGATCAGGATGAGGGCGACGATCACGACCAGGATCTGTGCGCCGCGTAGAAAGCCGGCATAGGTGCGGCGGTGCTCGTTGTAGTCCATGTCCGGGTGACCGCCGGTCGTATCAACGCTCATCTTTCTCTCCCTCGCAGATCGCATTTGCTCTATTTTACGACGCCGACGACTGTTCACAGCCATGCGGGCGCCGTGTCAAAAGACCCGAGCGGTCGCAGCGGTGTGCGATCGTCGCAGGACGCCGCCGACGGGGCGCAATTGCAGCGTGAGGCATCGACAGCAGGCAGGCCTGCCTTGGCTGTCGTCGTCCTCGACTTGCCGCAATGACCTGATCTCGAGGCCATCCCAGGTCGGTTGAATAGTGTCTTCCTGGCCTCTGATCAAAGGGTTTTTCCATGTACGTGTGCCGATGCGTCCGCGCGCTGCGGGCCGGCGTCCTGGCTCTGAGTGTCTCCGCCGGCCTGACAGGGGTCGCCAGCGCCCTCGAACCCGATGGTGACGAGAAGGCCCGGCTCGAAGCCTGCGAGCGGCGCTTGTGCGACGTCATCCTCGACAAGGCGCCGGCAAAGGGTCCCATGGCCTGCGACATCGCAAAAACCTGGAACCGCACGAAGATCGAGGATGGAGCCTCAGCCAAGACATTGAAGTGGGGCTTCGGGGATGCCCGGTGCCACGTGGCCATCAAGCTCGAGACCGCCGGTATCGTCGCTGCTTTGACGGCACCCAAGTATGAATTGCAGACGAATCCGCATCAGGTGGCCTGCGAGGTCGAGACCGACGGCGGCGTGAAGCCGGTCAAGGCGCGCGTTGCTCCAAAGCTCAAGTTCGAGGGTGGCAAGGTCAGCAAAATTTGGATCGGCCTGCAGGAGATCGACGGCCCCTCCGGCATCACCACGCTGGTCCGCAGCGCCGCCTACCTGGAGGACACCTTCGGCATCTTCCACAAGGACATGGTCAAACAGGTCAACAAGTTCGTCCACGAGAAGTGTGCCAAGAGCCGGGCCGACCGGATCCGCGTCGAAAGGATCGCCCACACCAAGGCCGCGCGCGAGGCGAGGCTTGCGGCCGCGGCCAGGAGGCGCGAAGCGGCAAAGCAACGACGCGCGGCACTGCTTCAGAAGCAGGAGG
>JBGSQO010000545.1:0-1733 GCA_041738055.1 Filomicrobium sp. | reverse complement strand
GTCGGCGGCGATCTCGTCGGCAAGGTCGAGGCCGGCATCCCGGAGGACGATCCGCGCAATCCGGCCACCATCGCCGACAACGTCGGCGATTGCGCGGGCATGGCGGCCGACCTGTTCGAGACCTACGCGGTGTCGGTCGTGGCCACCATGGTGCTGGCGGCGATCTACTTCACCGGTCAGGCACCCGTCGTCAGCCTGATGATCTTCCCGCTGGCCATCTGCGCGGCCTGCGTCGTCACCTCGATCATCGGCACCTTCTTCGTCCGGCTGGGTGCCAACAACTCGATCATGGGCGCCCTTTACAAGGGCTTCATCGCCACGGGCATCCTGTCGCTGGTCGCGCTCTACCCGATCACCGACCGCCTGCTCGGCATGGCGACGGTGTTCACGCCCAAGGGCGGCGCGCCGTTCACCGGCATGGACCTGTTCTGGTGCGGTGTCGTCGGTCTCGTCATCACGGCGCTGATCATCGTCGTGACCGAGTACTACACCGGCATCGGCTTCCGGCCCGTGCGCTCGATCAGCCAAGCCTCTGTCACCGGCCACGGCACGAACGTCATCCAGGGCCTTGCCGTGTCGCTCGAGGCGACGGCACTTCCCGCGCTCATCATCATCGCGGGCATCGCCGTCACCTTCAAGCTGGCGGGCCTGTTCGGCATCGCCATCGCGGTATCGAGCATGCTGGCGCTGGCGGGCTTCGTGGTGGCACTCAATGCCTTCGGCCCCGTCACCGACAACGCCGGCGGCATCGCAGAGATGGCGGGCCTCGACAAGGAGGTGCGCAAGACCACCGACGCGCTCGACGCCGTGGGCAACACCACCAAGGCCGTCACCAAGGGCTATGCCATCGGTTCGGCGGGCCTTGGCGCGCTGGTGCTGTTCGCGGCCTACAACGAGGACCTCAAGCACTTCATCGAGCTGGCCAAGGACACGCCCGCCTCGATGTTCCACAAGCTCGACGTCGACTTCAAGCTGTCGAACCCCTACGTCGTCATGGGCCTGCTGTTCGGCGGCCTGCTGCCATATCTGTTCGGCGGCATCGCCATGACGGCCGTGGGTCGCGCCGCCGCCTCGATCGTCGAGGAGGTGCGCCGGCAGTTCAAGGAGAAGCCGGGCATCATGAAGGGCACCGAGAAGCCCGACTATGCCCGCGCCGTCGACATGCTGACCATCGCCGCCATCAAGGAGATGATCATCCCCTCCCTGCTGCCGGTGCTGTCGCCCGTCGTCTGCTTCTATGTCGTGAAGTGGATCGCAGGCCCCGGCAACGCCTTCGCCGCCCTCGGTGCCATGCTGCTCGGCGTCATCGTCAACGGCCTGTTCGTCGCCATCTCGATGACCTCGGGCGGCGGCGCCTGGGACAACACCAAGAAGGCCTTCGAGGACGGCTTCGTCGACAAGGACGGCGTCAAGCACCTGAAAGGCTCCGACGCGCACAAAGCCTCGGTGACGGGCGACACGGTCGGCGATCCCTACAAGGACACCGCTGGTCCCGCCGTCAACCCGATGATCAAGATCACCAACATCGTGGCGCTGCTGCTGCTGGCCCTGCTCGGCCATTGAGGCATGCGACTTCCGCTGTCCCCCTCGCGGGACGGCGGCGCCGACAACGGAAATGGGGCGGACCGCAAGGTCCGCCCCTTTCGCTTTGCGTTCAGGCCCGGTGCGACCCCGGCCCGATCGTTCGCCGTGCTTACCAGACGTTGATGCGCAGGCCGGCGCGCAGGGCGTGC
>JBGSQO010000525.1:0-4494 GCA_041738055.1 Filomicrobium sp. | reverse complement strand
GCCACCGTCTCGCCCGCAGCACTGGCGTGCCCCTTGCGCCGGCGCACCTTGGCGGCGACCGCGCTGACGGCTGCAACCGCCGAGGTTCCCCCCGCATAGGCCGCCGTCTTGACCGCGTCGATACCCTGGGTTCGCAGGATCTTCTGCACGCCCTTGATCGTGTAGGCTTCCGCGTGGAGCAGGTGGCGGATGCCGCGCAGCAGCTCCATATCCTCGGGGCGGTAGTAGCGTCGGCCGCCGCCCCGCTTCATCGGCTTGATCTGCGGGAATTTCTGCTCCCAGAACCGCAGGACGTGCTTGGGAACACTGAGCTCCTCCGACACCTCGCTGATGGTGCGGAAGGCATCGACCGCTTTGCTCATCTGACACCTCTTGTGACGGAAGAGTCGTCCGTCAATGGAACCGTTGTGCGACCGGCCCAGGGGCTCCGGCACCCATCTGGCCCACGCTCCGTCCCTCGTTCGGCGTACCGTTTACTCTGCCGCCGTCTTGGTCTGCTGGTTGGTCTGCTGGCCGGCGTTGATGCGGTCTTTCATAATGTTGCTCGGGCGGAACACCAGGACGCGCCGCGGGGTGATCGGCACCTCCTCGCCCGTCTTGGGATTGCGCCCGACGCGCTCGCCCTTCTGGCGGATGCCGAAGGAGCCGAACGACGACAGCTTGACCGACTCGCCGCTGGCAAGACAGTTCGAAATCTCTTTCAGCACCAGTTCGACGAGCTCGTGCGATTCGTTGCGCGGCAACCCGACGTTGCGGACCACCGCCTCCGCCAGATCCGCGCGCGTCAATGTCTTGCCGGTCATGCACCTGCCTCCCAAACCGTGTTGCCCCGCATTTTTCAAGGGATGCTATCGGGACGGCTGATCGCGGTCAATGGCGGATCGAAACAAGCACCTGAAATCACGAAACTTTCCTGATGGTCTGTGCCGCTTGCATCTGGACGTCTGGCCACTGCGAGGCCCGCTCGACCGTATCAGCGGTTGCCGGCGATCAGCTCGGCGATGACGCGTGGCAAGGCGTCGATCTTCTGATCCATGGTCTCGATCTTGCGGTCCATGGTCTCGATCTTGCGCTCGATGGAGTCCAGCCGCTGTTCCTGGTCGTTGAACTTCGCGTGCATGTAAAGTTGGATGTCGCGCAACTGACCAGAAATGAACTCGAAGCGTCCATCGGCTTGCGACCGGCGTGTTTCCGTCAGATCGACACGGCGCTTCAGTTCGGCAATCTCTTTTTCAACGTCGATGGTCGCCATAACACCCTCTTGACCCTAGTCTTCTCATAGCTCGGAACCGGGCGGAAGTTAAGGGCTCCCATGACAATAACCGCGTCGCGAATTCCTTTGTATGCCGTTGTATTCAAAGACCCGAGCGAGGTGACCGCAGCAGTTATTGTCATGGGTACCCTAAGCGCCGGCAGGCATCACCAGCGCGCCAGCACCGCGCCCCAGGTGAAGCCGCCGCCCATCGCTTCCATCAGGACGAGCTTGTTCTCGCCGAGCAAGTGCTGCTCGAAGGCGTGGTTGAGGGCGAGAGGAATCGAGGCCGCGGACGTATTGCCGTGCTTGTCGAGCGTGATGACGATCCGCTCCGGGGGCACGCCGAGTTTGTTGGCAATACCGTCGAGAATGCGCTTGTTGGCTTGGTGCGGCACGAACAGGTCGATCTCGTCGGCCGCGTAGCCGGCTGCCAGCAACGTTTCCTCGATGACGCCGGAGATCTTCTGCACCGCGTGCCGGAACACCTCCCGCCCGTTCATCCTGAGCTTGCCGACCTTGCCGTTGGAGCCCGGCCCGCCATCGACGTAGAGCAGGTCCTCGTAGCGGCCGTCGGAGCGGATTCGGGTCGCAAGGATGCCTCGGTCGGAGCGCTCACCGTGTTGCGGCTGGGCTTCCAGAACGACGGCCCCGGCGCCATCGCCGAACAGCACGCAGGTCGAGCGGTCCTCCCAGTCCAGGATGCGCGAGAACGTCTCCGCGCCAATGACGATCGCGCGGCGCGATTGGCCCGTCTTCAGGAAGTTGTCGGCGATGGTCATGGCATAGACGAAGCCCGAGCAGACCGCCTGCACGTCGAAAGCCGCCCCCTTGGTGACGCCAAGCATGTTCTGGATGCGCACCGCCGTCGAGGGGAACGTGCGATCCGGTGTTGCCGTGGCACAAATGACGAGGTCGATATCGACGGGATCGATCCCGGCGCGGATCAGCGCTTGGCGGGCGGCCGCATGACCGAGGTCTGAGGTGAGTTCGTTCTCCGAGGCGATGTGCCGCTGGCGGATGCCGGAGCGCTCGCGAATCCAGTCGTCGCTGGTGTCGACGAGCTTTGCCATCTCGTCGTTCGTCACGACGCGGGCCGGCAGATGTGCGCCGACGCCCCGGATCACCGATCGAATGACTGCCACGTGTACCTCTGTGCGTTCTTGTTATTGGCAAGGCCCCGCGACGGACTTGTCCCGCAGCGCGCCGCTGTTGCATAGACGGCCGAAAGGCCAACGGGATGTCGCCTGCGTGACACGCCGAGCCCCGCCTGCTCGAACTGGGCCTGCTCGAACCGGGCCAGCCTGACGCGGTGTGGACCTGTCTCTTGCCCTCGTGTCCCGCAACGGATGACCGCTCCCGTACCGCCCTCTCAACTCGCCATCCGGTCCGCGATGCGGTGATGGAAAGCCTCCAGATCGGCGCCGAGCCGGGTGATCAAACTGGCCTCGGCCATCTCGTAGCCAAGGTCGACAGCGCTTGCAAAGCCCAATGCATCGGTGCCGCCGTGGCTCTTGATCGCGATGCCGTTGAGGCCGAGGAACGTGCCGCCATTGACGCGGCGCGGGTCCATCTTGTGTCGTAGCACCTTGAAGCCGCCCCGCGCCAGAGCCGCGCCGATGCGGGAGAGTGCGGTCCGCTTCATGGCATCGCGCAGGTACTGGCCGATCTGGCGGGCCGTGCCTTCCGCCGTCTTCAGCGCGATATTGCCGGCAAAACCCTCGACGACGACGACGTCGACGACGCCCTGGCCGATCTCGTTGCCCTCGACGAAGCCGCGATAGTCGAGCGGAAGACCCTCGGTCTCCTTCAGCCACTGATGGGCCGTGCGAACCTCGTCGTCGCCCTTGACCTCCTCGACGCCGACGTTGAGGAGCCCGACCGTCGGCCGCTCGATGTGAAACAGCGCACGCGCCATGGCCGCGCCCATCAGCGCGAAATCGGCGAGCTGGCGGGCATCCGCGCCGATGTTGGCGCCGACGTCGAGCACGATGCATTCGGATTTCACCGTCGGCCACAAGGCTGCGATGGCCGGTCGCTGGATGGCTGCCATCGGCCGAAGCAGTATCTTGGAGATTGCCATCAGCGCGCCGGTGTTGCCGGCCGACACCGCCACGTGCGCCTCCCCCTTCTGCACCGCCTCGATGGCGAGCCACATCGACGAGCCCTTGCCGCGGCGGAGCGCTTGGCTCGGCTTGTCGTCCATGGCGATCTTCAGGTCGGTATGGATGACCTTGGTGCGCTCGGCGAGTGCTGGATGACGGGCGACCTCCGGGGCGATCAGCGCCTCGTTGCCGTACATCAGGAACTCGAGACCGGGATGGCGCGTCAGCGAAATCGCAGCTCCCGGGACGACGACGCTGGGACCGTGATCCCCGCCCATGGCATCGAGCGCAATCTTCCTCGGCGCGGGCATGTCGCTTCTCGCCTTTCGACTAAGGGATCGGTCTGGGGGACAACACTGTGCCGAGACCAGCCGATCAGAGCCGGCCGGTCGACGTGCATGGCTCCTTCCCCCACGGGGCCGCTCGGAAAATACTCGTTTGCCGACCCCTGACAACCGGATTTTCCGCCGCTGCGGCACAACGGTCGGCCGCCGTTACCGTTCAGCCCTTGGGCTCGTCCCGCTTGAGCGCTGCGAGTGCCGCGAAGGGATTGTCGCGCCCGACCGCGCCAGCTTCGAGAATGCCGTCGTCCGAAAGGGCAGCATCCGCAAGGCGCGGAAACGGCGTGAGGGCGGCTGCCACCACCTCGAACACGATGCGCCCGGCATCCACGCTATCCCCAGTGATCGGCTCGAGGTCCTCGGCCGCTAAGGCCTCCTGTTCGTCGTCCTGCGGGCGAAACGCCTCCGCCGCCGGCACGAAGCGGGTATCGAGCGGCTCGTGGATCGTCTCCGCGACCGGTTCGAGGGTCACGACGCAAGCCTGCCGGACCTTCGCCTTGACCGTGCCGGTCATCAACACGTGCCCGCCGGCCGACGGGCGCAGCGTGTAGTCGGCCTCCAGTTGATCGCAGCCGAGAATGTCCAATTCGGCCGCCAGCGCCGCGCGCTCCTCGTCATTTGCGACGCGCCGCGCCGACAGCCCGCTCGCGGGAATTGCGTTGACGTTGTGGGTCCATTTGCCAATGACCATGCCGGCCTCCATGGAAAAGCGTCGTCCTGTCTGAGGTCGGGTGCCTACGCCGACGTGGGCCGTCCCGCGAGCACCTCGGCCAGCGGCTGGCGGCTCAGCCCGTCC